>NZ_JBHYJC010000011.1:195334-223836 GCF_042749045.1 Streptomyces sp. NPDC059008
GCACATGATGTGCCGCGCCGGGCCGGGCCACCGCTCAGAAGTCCCAGCTCTGGCTCCGCGCCCCGTTGCAGCTCCAGCTCACCAGGAGCTGGCCGTTCTCAGGCCGGCCGCCCAGGATGTCCAGGCACTTTCCGTTCGCCCGGCTGCGGATCTCGCCGCCGTTGCGGAACCACTTCTGGTGGCTGCCGCCGTTGCAGTCCCACATGCTCACCGAGCCCTGGTCACCCGGATGGGCCGCGTAGATCTCCAGGCACTTCCCGTTCATGCCGGAGCGGATCTGCTCACCGTCCCAGCGCCACTGCTGGTTGGTGTTGCCGGTGCAGTCCCACGTGACGGTGGAGGCGCCGTTCTCCTGATGGAACATGAAGATGTCGGCGCACCTTCCGTTCAGGTTGGACCTGAGCAGCGGTGCCGCGGCGACCGCCGGCGAACCCGTCAAGGTACCGCCGACCGCAAAAGCGGTGGTCGCCAGCAGCAGCATCAGTCGTTTCGCAGCTCTCATGCTTCCCTCCCTCTGACCATTGCGCGGTTGCGCTGGCACAGGTCTAGCCGTCGGGGGTTGTCCGGCGCCGGGACGTGGACGCCGGACATCAACAGCTGGACAATTGCCACGTATCGCGGCTTCGGAAAGGGAGTCCATGCCACGCGCCGAACGCCCGCTTGATCTGGACACCGGACCACTGACGCAGTTCGCGGCCGACTTGCGCACACTGCGCGAAGCGGCGGGACGGCCGCCCTATCGAGCACTGGCCAAGAGGGCACACTATTCGTCCACGACGCTCTCGGAGGCCGCGGGCGGGCGTACGTTCCCGAGCCTCGGTGTCACGCTGGCGTATGTTGCGGCGTGCCAGGGTGACCGCGGTGAATGGGAAGCCCGATGGCACGCGGTCGCCGCCGAGATCGCCGCGAGCGCACCCTGCGACGAGCCCGGGGAGTGCAGCCCGCAGAGCGCACCGTACGCCGGGCTGTCGGCGTTCCAGCCGGAAGACGCCGACCGCTTCTTCGGGCGCGAGCGGCTGACCGACGAGCTGCTGGCGAAGGTGCACGACCGGCGGTTCGTGGCGGTCTTCGGGCCGTCCGGATCGGGGAAGTCCTCGGTGCTGCGGGCGGGACTGGTCGCCCGCGCACAGGCGTCGGCGGGGCCGGTGATGCTGTTCACGCCGGGTCCGCACCCCGTGGAGGAGTGTGCGATCCGCCTGGCCGCGGTGACGGGAGAGGCCCCCGGCGCGCTGGTGACCGAGCTGCTGGACGATCCCGTGGCGCTGCATCTGCGGATCCGTCAGGCCACGATCGACCGCGCGCCGGACGTCGACGCGCTGATCGTGGTCGACCAGTTCGAGGAGGTGTTCACCCTCTGCCGGGATCGGGACGAACAGGACGCGTTCATCGGCATGTTGATCGCGGCCACCACGGCGGCGACCAGCCGGGTCCGGGTGGTACTCGGCGTACGCGCCGACTTCTACGGCCACTGCGTCCAGGACCCCCGGCTGGTCGAGGCGATGCGCGACGCGCAGATCCCGGTCGGTCCGATGAACAGTCAGGAGCTGCGCGACGCCATCACCCGGCCGGCCGTGCTCGCCGGCTGCACCGTGACCGGCCCGCTGCTGGCGGCCGTGGTCGCCGACGCGACCGGTCAGCCAGGCGCGTTGCCGCTGGTCTCGCATGCGATGGTCGAGACCTGGCGCCGACGCAGCGGCAGCCGCCTGACCCTGGACGGGTACCTGAGGGCCGGCGGCATCCAGCACGCGCTCGCGCAGACCGCGGAGGCCGCCTACCGGGCGCTGTCACCGGTGCAGCAGGACCTCGCCAGGTCCCTCTTCCTCCGGCTGACCGCGCTGGGCGACGGCACCGAGGACACCAGGCGGCGGATCACCAGGGACGAGTTGGACCCGGGCCCCGACACCGCCTTCGTGCTGGAATCCCTGGCCCGGCAACGGCTGGTGACACTGGACGAGGACTGCATCGACATCACTCACGAGGCGATCATCCGATGCTGGCCGAGACTGCGCGACTGGCTGACCGAGGACCGGGAGCAGCTGCTTCTGCACCGGCAGCTCACCGACACGGCCGCCGGCTGGGAGGCGCACGGCCGCGACCCGCACGTCCTGTACCGGGGTGCCCGCCTGGCCGCGGCGCTGGACCTGGCCGCCGCGGACGGCAGCTGCCTGACGTCCAGGGAGCGGCGTTTCCTCGACGCGAGCCGGACCGCCCAGGCCGGCGAGTTGGCGGCGGTCAGGAGGCGGACGGTCCGCCTGCGACAGCTGGTCACGCTCCTGGCAGTGCTGGTGGTCGTCGCGGCCACCGCGGGCGTACTGGCCGTCGGCTCGCGCAGCTCGGCCATCCAGCAGCGCAATGTGGCCCTTGCGCGGAAGGCCGCCGCGGAGGCGGCTGAGTTACGGCAGCGGAACCCCTCGCTCGCCGCGCAGCTGAGTCTGGCCGCGCACCGGCTGGCAGCCACCGGTGACGTCCGCGATCAGCTGATGAGCGCGTTCGCGACGCCGTACACGAGCCGGCTCATCGGCCACTCCTCGGATGTGGTCTCGATCTCCTTCGCTCCGAAGAGCACGGTCCTGGCCACCGCGAGCTGGGACCGCACGGTCCGGCTGTGGGACGTCCGGGACGCCCACCACCCCGTCCAGCAGGCCGTCCTGCGTCAGCCGGAGCGGCTGATGTCGGTGGCGTTCGGGCCGGGCGGCCGTGTCCTGGCAACGGCGAGCGAACGATCGGTGCGGCTGTGGGACGTGGCGAACCGGCGCGCGCCCGTCGAGCTGAGCACCCTGCCGGATCGGCGGGCCGCGCCGACGTGGGTGGCGTTCCGGCCCGACGGCGACGTCATCGCCACCGGCCATGCCGACGGCGCGGCGCGGCTGTGGAAGGTGAACGATCCCCGGCATCCGCGGCTGCTGGCCACCTTGCCGAGCCATGCCCACGTGGTCACCTCGGTGGCGTTCGGCCCGGACGGCCGCACGCTGGCCACCACCGGCGACACCACCGCCAGGCTGTGGGACGTCGCCGACCCCGCGCATCCGCTCCGGCGCGACGTGCTGCGTGGGCACACCGACACGGTGACCTCGGTGGTGTTCAGCCCTGACGGTCGAACCGTGGCGACCGGTAGCTGGGATCACACCGCACGGATCTGGGACCTCACCGGCAGCCCGCGGGCGCGGCCGCCGGCCGTCCTGCTCGGCCATCCCGCGATCGTCTGGTCGGTGGCGTTCAGCCCGGACGGCCGGACGCTCGTCTCGGTCGGCGGGTCCGCCCTGTTCTGGGATGTCGCCGATCCGGCACGACCCAAGCGCGTCAGCATGCTTGCCGGTGGGGCCTACCAAGCCGCGTTCAGCCCTGACGGCCGGGTGTTGGCCAACTCCGACCGGCTGCTGGACCTGCGGGACCTGTCGCTCGGGACGCACGACGACGTGGTCACGTCCCTGGCGTTCGGCCCCGGCGGCCAGGTGCTCGCCAGCGGTAGCTGGGACGGCACCGCACGGCTGTGGCAGGTCACCGGCGGCCGGGCCCTGTGGCCGCTGGCGGTCCTGCACGGGCACACCAAGTTCGTCCGGTCCGTGGCGTTCAGCCCGGACGGGCGCACCCTCGTCACCGCCAGCGAGGACGCCACCGTCCGGGTCTGGGACGTGACCGATCCACGGCGGCCGCGGCCGGTATCGAGCCTCACCCTCGACGCCGGCGAAGTCGGCGGGGCCGGCTTCGACCCGGGCGGCCACATCCTGGCCGTGTGGGCGCAACACGCGGCCGGGCTGTGGGATCTGACCGATCCCGGCAACCCCCGGCCGCTGAGCCGGATCTCCGAGGGCGGGCCTCACCTCACGATGGCTTCGTTCCGGCCGGACGGCCGCACGCTGGTGACGAGCACCGGCGAGTCCGGCTCGCTGCGGCTCTGGGACATCAGCGACCCGCGCAGCCCCCGGGAGCTTCCGTCCCCGTTCCGGTCCGCCCCGCTGACCTACGGCGTGTTCAGCCCCGACAACCGGAAACTGGCCGCCTTCCACCGAACGGACAAGACCGTCTGGCTGATCGACGTCAGCGACATGAGCCGCCCGGCGAAGGTGAGGCAGCTACCGGCATCCGGCTCCTGGCTGTACAGGCTGACCTTCTCCGCGGACGGCCGCCGGCTGGCCGCCGGCGCGGCGGACGGCAAGGCCCTGCTGTGGGATGTGAGCGGTCCAGCCGCTCCTGTCGTCCTGACCGGCCACTCGAACCCGGTACCGGCCGCGGCGTTCGCCCCGGACGGCCACACCCTGGCCACCGGCGGCAACGACTTCACGATCCGGCTGTGGGACACCGATCTGCACACGGTCGCCACCCGCGTCTGCGACAGCGCGCACCCCCGGATCACCAGAGCCGAATGGGCACGGTACTTCCCGACGGTCGACTTCACCCCACCCTGCCCGGCTACCTGACAGCCCGCCGCGGATATCAGCCGATCGCTCCGTGCGGCCTCCTTCAGCCCCAAACCCAGACGACGAGAGCTGCGGTAGGGCGGTGCCAAGGAAGACGTAGCCGCGCTTGTCGAAGCGGGTGGCGACGGCTCGGAAGCTTGAGCCTGATGACTGCGCGTTCAACGGTGTTGCGCTTCTATACCGCTCCTCGTCGAAGCCAGGTGGTCGTCACCGCGTGAGCCTCTTCGCTGGCGGGCCGCCGTCGCTGCCGGCAGCGACGAGTCAGGGGAGGTTCGTCGGCTTGGTGGTGCTCCGGCCCGGGCGGGCGTGGTTGCCGGCAGCACGGGACGCCCCAGCACTTGTACGGCCGATCATGTGACTGCGTTGCCCCGAGTCGTTCCCTGGATATGGGGCGGGGCGGTTTGACAGATGCCGAGTGGGAACAGCTGCGGCCGTTCTTACCAGTGAGCAGCCGGCCGGCCGCCTCCGCCACTAAAAGGCTGCCAGAACCCTGCGAACCACCGACATCGCTCCACGTCCACCCGCCGCGCACACAGCCTCCCGAACCAGAACAGGCGAGGACAGGTGGGGTGGGATGCGCGGCGGGAGGTTTTGCCGAACGGTCGACCAGCGGCGCGGCGTCCTGTCGTAACGTCGCCACATCCCTTGATCACGACTGCGGACGACCGCGGCGGCCCAGCCGGCCGACCGGACAGCCCGCCAGGAGGCATGCATGAACGTCAACGTCGTCGACCTACCGAGCACGGCCGCCGAACTGCCCGACGCCTGGAGTTCACTCCTGCTCGGGAACATCGGGCGCGCCGGGGTCAAGGTGCTGCGGATGGACACACGCGGCACGGCGCCGGAATCCCACGACACAGCAGAAGCACTCCTGGTCGTGGACGGGCAACTGCAACTGATCGCCGACGGCATCGAAGTCGACGTACGCGCGGGCGAGATGTACCTCATCGAAGCAGGAGTCGTACACGCCGTACGCCCGGGCAGCACAGGCACCCTCGTCATCATCGAACACACTCCACACCCGCCCCAGACCAGCGCATGACCACAACCTCCCGCCAGCCACCCGGCCCGCCGGCCCACCCCGGCCCACCCCGGCTCGCCGCGGCCCAGGGCCGGGCGTGAGCGCAACATTGCGCCGTCCCGCCTGGCTCGCCGCGGCTTATCCAGGGTGGATCCGCAGCGTCCCGCCCGGCCGTGCGATGCGCCGCGCCAAACGCCACGGGCACCCGCCGACGCCACGAGTGCCCGACGGCCCGCGAACGGCCCATGCCCTCGCCTGCCGGACCACCTCCATCAGGCGGCCGTGTGGGCTCTGTCACGGAGTTTCGCTGGTGGTCTCTCGGTCCCGCCCCCTTTTGAGGCGGAGGCCGGCGGCGGGTCGGTGCGGACGCCGGCAGCATGCTGGTGCACGCGGACGACGGTGGAGTCGACCGAGATGTCCCCGTCGATCTCGCTGCCGCGTCGGCCTCAGCCTCGGTCTCGTCCTGGGCCTGGGCCTGGGCCTGCTGGAGCGGGCGTTGCCAGGGGCGTTGCCAGGGGCCGTCGGCAGACCACGGCCGGTGGCGTTCGTGGGCTGTCTTTCCTGGACCGAACCGGTCGGGCAGGTCACGGCACTGAGCCCGGGGCCGCACCCGGTGCAGAATCTGGTCGATCACCTACCGGTGATCCGGTGAACCTCCACCGACCGCAAAGCCTGTTGCTCACCGGCAGCGGAGCGGCCGCAGCCGTTCCCGCTCCGCGTCACTCAGATCGCCCCGCCCGTGCCCAGGACAATGGCCTGGGCACAAGGCAGTCACATGATCGACCGGAGAAGTCCTGGGCAGGGCGGGGCGAGTCATCGTCACGGGGCGGGGAGGGTGGAGGTGGCGATCTGGCCCAGAAGAGTGGCGAGTTGCCGGGGCATGGACAGGAATGGCGAGTGGCTGCTCGGCAGCCGGTGGACGGCATCGGCGCGCGTGGCGAGCTCGCGTTGCCGGGACGGTGGGAGCGCCTGGTCGTGGTCGCAGACGATGTAGCTGGAGGGCACGGTACGCCATCCCGCCGTGGTCACCTTCTGTGTCAAGGACCGTACGCTCTGCGGGCGCAGCCGTGCCACGGCACGGGCGGCATCGGCCTCGGGCACGTCGTCGAAGAGTATCCGCCGGGCGGCGTCCTCGTACGGCGGGGCGTGGTCCGTGCCGTCGTCCGGCGCGGGCTTTTTGAGGAACGTGAAGACGCTTTCGCCCACGTCCAGTTGGAAAGCGGCGAGGTACACCGCCTGTACCACGTTCGCGGCGTCCGCGATGGCCTGAGTGGTGGGGACGCCGCCGTAGGAGTGGGCGATGACCACCACCGGGCCGTCGATGCGCCCAAGGCTGTCGCGGATGGCGTCGGCGTCGTCCAGCATGGCCACCGGCTGGGCGGAGTCGGGCCGATGGGCCGGGGGGTTGGCGCTGGGCAGGTCGATGGCGTGGGAGCGCCAACCGTCGGCGTCGAGTGCGGCGCGTAGGGCGTCCCAGCACCAGGCTCCGTGCCAGCCTCCGTGGACCAGCAGGAAGGTCGGTCGGCGGGTGTCAGCGTTCATGTGCGGTACCTCCGTTGTCCAAGGTGCGTATGGTGCGAGGCCGTGGCGCGAGCGGGCCGCTGCGCCCAGGGCGCGGGCCGCTGAGTGGCCGGATTGAGGACTGCCGATGGTGCTGCGCGTCCCTGCGCCATCGGCGGCCGGATCGCGCGTCCAGGGGGCCGGCTCGTCAGCATGATCGACCGGACAGGTCCTAAGGGGATATGGGTTGGGGATGTGGGTTGGCGGGATGTGGGTTGGCGGGATGTGGGTTGGCGGGATGTGGGTTTGGGGGAGGAAGGTGTTTGGGGGCGGTGGCCGGGGGGTGCGGTCAGGCCCATCTCGACGGCTTTGTTGGCCGCTTCGACTCGTGAGCCGGTCCCCGGCTTCTCGAAGATGTTGCGCATATGGCGTTTGACGGTTCCCTCGGTGATCTGCAGGCGCCGTGCGATGCGGTAGTTGCGTGCGATGCGGGAGTTGCTGAACCCGTGCGCGGCCAGTTCGACGACCTGCAGCTCCCGTGGGGACAAAGCCCCCGGCCCCTGGCGGCCGGGGCGGTCAGGCTGTGGGCCCAGCGGCGAGAGGGTGACCCTGCTGCCCAAGGTGCAGGCATCGCGCACGGCGGCGGCCAACGCCTTGTGGGTGACGATCTTGTGGAGGAAGCCGCGGATGTCCAGCGGCAGCAGCGCCTGCACCAGACGGGGGTCGTCATGCATCGTCAGCACCAAGATCCGCACTCCGGGCACGGCCTGCTGCAGGGCCCGCACCGTGGCGGGCGGATTGTGGTTTCCCGGCATCTCGATGTCCAGCAGCACCACCTGCGGGTCCAGCTCGGCGGCCGGGCGCAGCGTCGACCCGACGTCGCCGGCCATCCCCACCACCTCGAAGTCGGGCTCGGTGCCCAGGAGTTCGGTCAGTGCGCTGCGCAGCAGCGTGTGATCGTCGGCGATCAGGATGCGGATCGGTCCCATGCCTCCCCCTCGGATGATCGGCTGCGGTGGGGCAGCGGCAGCCACAGCAGCATCCGGGTTGGGCGGTCAGCTCGAACAGTTCCAGACGTCGAAAGGCCAGCGCCAGGCTGTTGCCGAGGTGATCGTGGATGTCGCGGGCCAGCCGGGCCCGGTCGTCGCCGTTGGCCTGCCCGATCTCCTGCAGCAGATGCGCCTCGTAGCTGAGCACGGCGGCCTGGGTGCGGCGGGTGGCGAGGTGCGAGATGGCCTGCGCGGCCCGTACCCCCACCGTCGCGCGCACCGTCGCGGTCTCGGATCCGATCAGTTCCAACACCGGGTCCAGGGCGGTGGTTTTGAGGTTTTCGACCGCACGCAGCGAGTCGATCAGTCGGGCCCGGGCCATGGCGCGACGGGCACCGAGGGAGGAGCCGAGGGAGGAGGAGAACGCCAACTCCGTGTCCTGGTCGGCGCCCGGCGCGAGCGCGGGCAGGGGGGGTGTGGGGCGGGGCGTCGAGGGCGTGGGCGCAGTCGGTGAGAATCGGTTCGGCATGCGCGCGGGTGTCCTCCCACAGGTCGCCTTGGGTGCCCAGGGGGTTGGATTCCGCGCGTAGCGCCGCGCGATATCGGGTCAGCACAGTTGGTATTTCACGCTCCAAACGGCCCCCTAAAGGGCACGTCGATGAATACCCACTCTGCATGAAAGTCCCCGTTTTCCATCGCATGCCGTGCAGCGCAGCCACTATGCACACTCTCGACAGGAGCGTAACACGACCGTGGCAGTCTTGAACTTTCCTTCACCTTGCCTTTTCCACGTCAAGAACGGTTGCATGCCGGGGCGTTGCCCGCGTTGACTCGCCTCGACCGACTCCCCATAAGCTCGCTTATCGCGTCGGAAAGTTCCGCAATCGAAAGGAGCCCCGATCGCCGCCACCACACCGTCCGGCCGCACCAACGCCGCACGCGGTTGAAGGCGCGGCACTTCGCCGGACGCAGCCCCACGCAGCCCCGCCGGATAGACCCACACCGCCGGACTTCGATAAACACCCCGCCCCGCCCACCTCCGCACCCCATCAACAGAACCCGCCCGCAAACCCAGACCAACGGCACCCCGAACAGGCGCGATATCCGCCATCGTCACCGCTCCTTTCCACCACCCACCCTCACACCACGCCATAAAAGCCCGGTCAAACAGCGGGGAAATCAACCCCCGACGGGGAACAACGGAACACTGGAATACCCATCCCGACCAGCGCTCCTACCACTTGAGAAGCAGGTGGCCGACGCCCGAGGCGTACGACTACCCGAACAGTGCGGGTCGATACGGGCACTGGCTGCCTGGGCCGGCCATACCTGAAGGCCAGCTCGAGGACGCCGTGCCTGACCGAGGGCCACCAGACCGCTGCAGGCGATACGGCAGGTCTCCAGACCGCAGCAGGCAGTACGCCAGGCCGCCAGGCCGGAGCAGGCAACGAGGAGACGCAGACACGAGGATCCTGATGGAGTGTCTGCATGCCGACACTGCTGCACCGCTTGCTCCGGGTTCTTGAACAGTTCAATGCCGCCCACCCGTGGGACCACAACGCCCACTACCACCCCTGGATCCTTCGGCAACTCCCCCGGCGCTTCGGCAGCGCCCTGGACGTCGGTTCCGGCAGCGGCGACCTGGCCAGGCTGTTGGCCGAGCGCGCCGACACGGTGCACGGCATCGACTCCGACCCGCAGATCACCGCTCGGGCACAGGAATCGACTCCTCCGGCCGCCCCCGTCACCTTCACGACCGCGGACGCGCTGACCGGGATCCCCGCAGCCTCCTACGACGTCATCACGTGCGTCGCCGCGGTCCACCACCTGCCGTTCGCCGAGGCCCTCGCCGTCTTCCGCCAGCACCTGGCGCCCGGCGGATCCGTCGTGATTCTCGGACTGACGCGCCCGACGACGCCAGGCGACTATCTGCTCGGAACCTTGGCCAGCCCACTGAACGCCGCCATGGGCTGGCTCAAGACGAGGGGCCGCATCACACCTCGTCCGGTCTCGATGACGGCCAGGACCCAGCCGGCGGACATGAGCTTTTCCGAGATCGTCCGCGAGGCCCGCGCGGTCCTGCCCGGCGCACGCCTGCGCCGCCGGCTGTTCTGGCGCTACACGCTCGTGTGGCAGCACCGCTGAGGGACTCTCTGTCTCGCTCAATCCAGTCCGCCCAGCTCGACGAGTCCCGGTCGGCTGACTTTGCTGAGACGGCGGGTCAACGGCCCTGTGTCAGTCGGGGCTGCCTAGGTCCACTAGGGTCGTCACGACGTCAGGGCGAGGGATCGGGGGGCACGCGTTGCCGCACAAGACGGACATCATCGCGGTGACCACGTTGGTGGTGGCGATGTTCGTGGTCCTTTTGAGCAGCGCCGGCACGCCCAAGGGCATCGGCGTACGCCAGGAGGGAAGTGGCGTGCTGCAGATGCGGCCGGGCGAGGTCATGATGATCGGCAACGACGCCTTCGTCCTGGAAGAGCACCCCTGACCTGCCAGATGCCAGAGGGGCGAAAGCGTCTTCCGTCAGTCCGTCAGTCCGTCAGTGCGTCAGTGCGTCAGTGCGTCAGTCCGTCAGCCCTGATCGAAGTCGAGGGTGACGTCGTCCGCTGTCGGGAAGGTGCGGCAGGCGAGGACGTACCCGGCGTCGATGTCGGCCGGCTGGAGTGCGCAAGGGGGTTGGAGGCGTACCGGGCCCTTGGTCAGCTTCGCTCGGCACATTCCGCAGACGCCCTCACGGCAGGAGTGCGGCAGGTCCACGCCGGCGCGCAGCGAGGCGTCGAGGACGCTCTGCGGGGCGGGGACCGTGACGGTCGTCTGTACACCGTGGTCGATCACGTGCACCCGAGAGGCCCGCTCGCCCGCCACACGGCGTGCGCTCGTGCCCGCCGTGCCCGCCGAGCCCACCGAGCCCACCGAATCCGGAGCCTGATCCGGAGCCGGAGCCGGAGCCTGATGTGGGGCTGCCGGGGCCCCGGAGAACCCCTCGGTGTGGATCTGCTGCGGTGCCAGCCCCAGCCCCGTCAGGGCCGCGTGGATGCCGTCGACGAAGCCGCCCGGCCCGCACACGAACGCTTCGCTCAGGTCCTTGGTGAGGTCCGTCGTCTCGGCGAGTTCGCGGAGCTTGTCCTCTGAGAGCCGACCCCGCAACATCGGGTCCGGGGAGCTGCCGTTGCTGTGGACGTGCACGACGCGCAGACGCTCACCGTAGGTGCACGCCAGAAGTGCGAGCTGGCTGCGGAAGATGGTCGTTGCGCTGTCGCGGCTGCCGTAGAGGAGGGTGCAGCGGCTGTACGGCTCGACGGCGAGCACGCTCTTGATGAGGGACATCACGGGCGTGATGCCGCTTCCGGCCGCGACCGCGAGCGCATGACGGCTGCGGGAGGGGTCGAGGTCCGTGGTGAACCGGCCGCGGGGGCCGGAGACTTCGACCCGGTCCCCGGCCCGCAGGCGGGTGTTGATCCAGGTGGACGCCTTGCCGCCCTGCTGCTGCTTGACGGCGATCCGCAGTTCCCCGTCGCCGATCCCGCTGCAGATGGAGTACGCGCGCAGGGCCTGGACACCGTCGAGCACGGCGCGCAGCAGGACGTGCTGGCCGGGCCGGAAGCGGAACTCGGCGGCCAGCTCGACGGGGACGGCGAAGCCGACAGACACGGTGTCGGGCGCCTCCTGACGTACGTCGGTGACGGTCAGCCGGTGGAATCCGCGCGCGGTCGGGGAAGCGGGCGGGTGCGGGTCGCGGGGCTGCCCGAGCTGCCGGAGCTGCCCGACCTGCCGGAGCTGCCGGAGCTGCCGGAGCTGCCGGAGCTGCCGGAAAGCCTGTGCGATGCGGCGGCCCGTATGCAGTCGGTGGGCCACCAGGATGCCGAAGGCCGCGCCGGTGACCGTAGCGGTCCACCGGATGAGCGGATCGCCCGTCGCCTTCCCCGCCGTGAGGGAGTGCAGCGTGACCAGGACGAACACGGCGAAGGAGCCGCGGTGGACGTGTCGCCACAGTCGCTGCGGGAGCCGGGGGCGCAGGAGGGAGGTGGTCTGGATCGCGGCCATCAGGTACACGGCGGCCACGCCCCAGGCCCCGGCGAGCGGGCGGTGGCGGGTCGGCAGGGGTACGAGGAATTCGGCCCAGCCGAACAGCAGGCGGGGATCGGTGGCCAGGCCTGCCAGGTGGAGTGCGGTCAAGATCAGGGAGGTCGCGGCGAGGTGCCGGTGCACCTGGATGAGGCGGCCGGCGCCACGGCCGCGGCCGATGACGCGGGTGGACAGCAGCAACCCCCACAGCACGGCCGCCGAGACCAGCCACCATGCCGCCAGCCCGCTGGCGCGGGCGACGTGGGCGCAGAATTCGGGCGTCGACATGCCTCCACCGTGTGGTGGGGCGGACCGGTGCGGCAGCCACGCGTTTTCGTTGCTTGACGCCGCCGAGAGGACGCGATCGGCGAGGCCGCCGATGGGGCGCGGGATCCGACGGGCGGCCGTCGGAAGGGCGGGCTCCGGGTGGTGGCCGAAGGAGCGAGCTCCGGGTAGTTGCCGGAGGGGCGGGCTCCGGGTGGTCTCCGAGCACTCTCGGTTGCCCGTGCCCGTGCCCGTGCCCTCCTGCCCCCTACGCCTGCCACTCGCCTCCGTCAAGACACGGATTGTCGCTGCTTGGCCGACGGTGCCCCGGCACATGTCCTGGTGAGAGCGGCGACCCGCCGCTATCCGGCGCATCCCTCCGGTTGCGGATGTGCGGAACTGTGGTAGGAGGAATAGCGTCGTGTATATGAACGACCGCGGGATGGTCGCCGCTATGCAGGCGTCCGATCCGCAAGGGCTGGCAGAGGCGTACGACACTTACGCACAGCGCCTATACGGCTACTGCTGCTCCGTACTGCACAACCCCGATGCGGCGGCTGACGCGCTGCAGGACACGTTCGTACTCGCCAACGAGCGGATCGGTCAGCTGCGCAACCCCGAGCGGCTGCGCCCCTGGCTGTACGCCATAGCCCGTAACGAATGCCTGCATCAACTGCGCGGTCAGCGACGTACCGCCGCGATCGAGGAGGCCGGCGAGGTGCGTGACGAGTCCGTCGACCTCGATGCGGATCTGCGCACCGAAGAGCTGCGGCACCTGGTGCAGGACGCGTTCGACGGGCTGAACACCCGCGATCGCGAGGTGCTGGAGCTGGCCATGCGCCAGGACCTCCAGGGCTCGGAGCTGGCCGCCGCACTGGGCCTGTCGCTCAATCACACCCATGCGCTGCTGTCCCGCGCGCGGCAGCAGCTGGAGGGCGCCCTCGCCGCGGTGATCGTGGCCCGCAACGGGCGGCGGGACTGCGCGGAGCTGGCCCAGATGCTCGACGCCTGGGACGGCACGATGACGATCCTGATGCGCAAGCGCATCAACCGGCACATCGGCGCCTGCGAGATCTGCGCCGAGCGCAAGCATCGCGACGTCAGCGCCGCCTCGCTGCTGGCCCTGCTGCCCTTCCCCGTGCTCGCGCCGACGTTCCGCGATCAGGTCATCGAGGTGGTCACCGGTCCGCGGCACGCAGAGCGTCGCCGCGAGGTCACCGAGCGCGCCCGTCGCTTCGACGCCAACGGCTTCCCCGTCCCCCTCGACCGGTGGGTGCGCCGGATGTCTCCCACGCCGGCCAAGATGGCCGCGGCCGGTGCCGCGGGCGTGGGGATCCTCGTCGCGGGCCCCTTCCTGTGGGCGAGCGGCGGGCCGGGGCCGGGGCAGGGGCCGGGCGAGAAACCTCCCGGCTCGCAGGTCACCCGAATAGAACCCGGCGGCACCGTGCCCCCCGGGACGGTGCTGGGGCCCGGCGACGTCGTCAACGGCAGAACGCTGACCCCGGGCGAGACCTACCGGCCGGGCGACAAGGTGCCGGCGGACGCACCGGATCCCCGCCTGCGCCGTGGCTCGACGAACCAGCCAGGGGAGAAGCCGGCGGACGGCTCGTCGCCCTCGGGCAAGCAGGACACACCCGGTGAGCCGGAAAAGGGTGGCAGCCCCGGTGGCCAGGACCGGGACGAGCCGGGTAGCCGGCCGGGCGGCGGTGACCGGGACGAGCCGGGGAACCCGCCGGGCGGTGACCGCGACGAGCCCGGCAACCCACCGGGCGGGGACCGCGACGAGCCCGGCAACCCACCAGGGAACGACCCCGGCGACTCGCCGCGGGAACCTGGCGGCCAACCGCCGAACGATCCCGGTCCACCGAACGATCCCGGCCCGCCGGACGGCCCTGGTGGCAACCCGCCGCCGAACCCGCCCCCGCCCCCGCCGGAGCCGAGGAATCCGCCGGAGCCGAAGAAGAAGCCCCCGCCCACACGCTTCGTCATCCCCGAGGATCCCTGCCATATCGAGCAGAACTGCCCGAAGAAGTGATCAGCGGCCCCGCAGGGCCCCAGGTGGTTCTGCGGGGCTTCGCCGTGCCTCGGGCCGTCGGCCGTCCTGCCCCTCGCGGACCGCGGCGTACAAGGGCGACCGCGCCCGGTCCGGTGCGCCACACCCCCGGCCCGTAACGCACTTGGGGCACCTGTATGCCCAGTCAAGCCCCGAATTCCCGTGGCTTTCGGGGCCCCGCCTCGGTCTCGGACTCTGAGGTCGGGACACAGCAACACGGCGAGTCCCGGAACCGACAACTGACAACCGACAACTGACGACCGGCAACTCACGGAGATTCGGAGATTCCGATGCAGACGAACATCGCGCTGGGGACCCGTCCGGGCCTCAGCCACAACCACAACGAGACCGTGCTGAGCCTCCTTGGGCACAACCATAACGAGACCCTGCTCGGCCTCAGCGCGAGCAACCACAACGAGACCGTGCTCGTGGAACGGGGGTGCGAGCCCGGCAGGACGGGACAGCACAACGAGACCGTGCTGTCCCCCCAGGGAAAAGTAGAAAGGACGGCCGTGACGACGCAAGGGACGCAAGGGTGACATCCGCATGCGCGCCCTGATCCCCGCGCTGCCGCGCAGCGCCTGGACGGTCCTGGCAGCGGACACGTTCTCCGCGGTCGGCACCGGTCTGACGCTGCCGTTCCTCATCGTGTACCTGCACACCGTGCACGGGTTCGCGTTGGGGCCGGTGGGCCTGGTCGCGGCGACGGTGGCACTGGCCGGTCTGGCGGGCAATCCCCTCGGAGGGTGGCTCGCCGACCGCGCCGGGCCGCGGACCGCGCTGATCACCGGGCTGGTGATCGCCGCGGCCGGTGCGCTCGCCCTGTCCGGCGTCAGCCACCTGTGGCAGGCGTTCGCCGCGGCCGCGGTGTCGGGGCTCGGGGTCGCGACGGCATGGCCGGCCCAGGACGCTCTGCTGGCGTCCCTGGTCCGGCCCGCCGCCCGGTCCGGCGCCTTCACCCTGCGCCACGCCACGCTCAACGTCGGCCTCGGCAGCGGCGGACTGCTGGCCGCCCTCATCGTCGACACGGCCGACCCCAGCAGCTTCACCACGCTCTATCTGCTCGACGCGGCCAGCTTCGTGCTGGCGATCCCCCTGCTGCTCGGCCGGTCGGTAGCCGGCCCGGCCGACGCGGAGTCAGGATCGGGCAGGCCGACACACAAGGGGTCGGATGCACTTCCACAGCCGACACACGAGGGCTCGGATGCCCTGCCACAGCCGACACACCAGGGCTCGGATGCCCTGCCACAGCCGACATACGGCGGCCACGACGCCCCTTCTACGCATCGGGACGGCTACGCAAAGGTCCTTGGTGACGCCCGCTTCCGTCGGCTGTGGCTACTGCTGGCGTTGCTGATCGCCGTGGGGTACGGCCAGTTCAACGAGGTGTTCCCCGCCCACCTTGTCCAGCCCGGCGGTCCGGGCGCACGCATCGTCGCCGTCATGGGCATCGCCAACACGATCACTGTCGTCCTGGCGCAGTTGCTCACCGCCCGACTGCTGACCGGGCACCGGCGAACCCGGGGCCTGATGCTGCTGTGCGGACTGTGGGCGCTGTCCTGGATCCTGGTCTGGCTCGACGGCCTCGGCGCCGGTCTGGTCGGCGCAGGCATGGCGGTGGTCGTGGCGGTGGTCTTCGGCATCGGCGAGACGCTGCTAGCGCCCACCGCGCCCGCCATCACCAACGACATCGCCCCCGAGGCTCTGCGCGGCCGGTACAACGGCGGGATGACGCTGGCGTACACCACCGGTTTCCTGGCGGGGCCCGCCGTGGGTGGGTTCGCCCTTGCCGGCCTGGGCAGCAGCTGGTTCGCCGTCGTGGCCGTCCTGTGCGGGGCGGGTGTGCTTCTCGCCCTCCGGCTGGAGCGCGGGCTGCCCCTGGCGGCCAACGGCCTGCCCGCCCCGGAAGAACTCTCCCGAACCGCCGCCCGAACCGCCGTGCCGGCGGGCCGAACAGGGAGCTCACCTTGACAGTCACAAGGACAGCCAGGCCGGGCACGGAGTCCCGCACGACGGGCACGACGGGCACGGAGACAGTCAAGCCCGGCACGGAGTCCCGCACGACCGGCACGAAGAGCGCCCAGCGGGGAACGGAGTCCCGCACAGCTGACGCGAGGCGAGAAAGGCCCAGGAGGGGGGCCGGTGACGTGCGGCAACGGGTGTGCGACGCCACCGCGCTCGGGGCCCGTTACCGCGCACAGGGCCGATACGGCGCGGCCGAGCACCTCCTGCGCACCGCGCTCGCGGTGGCCCACGGCGCGCTCGGACCGTACGACCTCGCCCTTGTGGGACCGCTCAACGAGCTGGGCGTCACGCTCAAGTACACCGGCGGGTTCACCGAGGCGGAGAGGCTGTACCGGAAGGCGTTGGCGGTGGTCGAATCCGTCCTCGGGCCCGACCACCCGGATGCGGCCACCCTCCACCACAATCTGGGCGGACTCGCACACGCCCGGGGCGATTTCACGGCGGCGGAGGGGCCTGCCCGACGGGCCGTGGAGATCCGGGCGAAGGCCTGCGGCCCGGATCACCCGGACGTCGCCGCCGACCGTGCCGCGCTCGCCGCCATCGTGGACGGCCTGGGCCGACCGACCGAGGCCGAGGCCCTGCTGCGCCAGGCGCTGACGGTCTTCGAACGGACGCTGGGACCCGTGCACCACGAGGTCGCCGTCACCCTGCACAACCTCGCCGCCCTGGCCTTCCGGCAGGGCGACCCGGCCGCAGCCGAGACGGGCTTTCGACGCGCCTTGACGATCAAGAGGAGCACGCTCGGCCCCGACCACCCCGAACTCGCCCCCACCCTGCACAACCTCGCGCTGATCCGCAGCGCCCTCGGCGACACGAACGAGGCCATACAGCTGCATGCGCAGGCCATCTCCGTACTGGAGCCGGTCGTCACCGCACACCACCCGACCCTGATCGCCGCCCGCCGAGGCCTGGCCGCCCTCCTCTCCCCGCCCTGACACCGCGGCCCTGGCCGTTGTCATGGGCCTCGGTCCCCTGCGCCGTGAACACGGTCTCGCCCTCCCGGGGCGGGGCCGCGGCCAACGACCGCAGCCACCGCCCGTCCACGGTCCGTCACCCGGCGACTACCTGGTCGGGCCGAACCGGTCGGCTCCTCTAGGCCTTCGGCTGGGTGAAGCGGATCCGGTTGCCGAACGGGTCGCGGAGGCCGCAGTCGATTCCGTACGGGCGCTCGGTGGGTTCCTCGGTGAACTCGACGCCCTTGCCCAGCAGCGTCTCGTACGTCGAGCGGCAGTCGTCCGTGGTGAGGATGAGCCAGCCGGCCATCGCGCCCTTGGTCACCAGCTCGCGGACCTGCTGCGCCGTCTCCTCGGACATCGCCGGAGGGCCCGGCTTCTCCAGCAGGAGCTCGCGCTCCGGGTGGCCGGGGACGTTGACGGTCAGCCAGCGCATGAAGCCCAGGTCGACGTCGGTGTTGACCTCCAGGCCGAGCTTGCCGACGTAGAAGTCCAGGGCCTCGTCCTGGTCGAGAACATAAATCGCAGAATGCGTGATCGCGTTGAACATGTGCCTCACGCTACTGGGCACACCCGGCGAAAACTTATCCAAAACTGCTCACTGCGCGGCGCGGACGGTCAGGACCGAGCGGGCGGGTCAGGTTCGAGCGGACGGTCAGGGCCGAACGGGCGGTCAAGCGCTCGGCCGCGTCCACGCCATCGTGAAGCAGGTCGGCACACCCACGGCCGTCGCCTCTTTGCGGTACGCCCGCGGCGACCGGCCGACGATGTCGCGGAACGTGCGGCTGAAGGTGCCCGGGCTGCCGAAGCCGACGTCGAAGCAGATGTCCGTCACACTGCGGTCGGTCTCCCGCAGCAGGAACATCGCACGCTCGACACGGCGGCGCTGAAGGTAGCGGTGCGGCGTCTCGCCGAACGTGGCCCGGAAGGTGCGCGTGAAGTGCGCCTCCGACACATGGGCGATCCGGGCCAGGGCCGGGACGTCCAGCGGCTGCGCATAGGCCCGGTCCATCGCGTCCCGCGCCCGAAGCATGCGGCGGTTGGTCTCTTCTACGGCGCGGCTCACAGCGCCATCACACCACAGCTCTCCCCCGTCGCGGTGCGCGTCTGCCGCCCTAGGCTGGGCACCGTGACAGGATCGAGCCCCTTCGTGCACCCCTGCTGGGGCCTGCAGTTCCATTGGTGGGCAGTGGACTTGGCCGGCCGGGTGGGCATGTTCTCTTCCGCTTTCGGGCCCGTCCCGGCTGCGGCCCATGCCCAGGAGCCGGCCATGAACGGTGCCACCGCCGAGGCGAGGGCACAGCACCCGGAGTGGTTCGACCCGGTCTGCCATGACGACCCCGAGGAGTGCCCCGAAACGCACTGCGCTGTCGCATTGGGCCGGGGGCCCTACCTCTTCACCTGGGACGAGGAGTACGACGACCGCTACACGCGCTTCGGTGTGCCGAACGATCCTCTGCTCGCGTCGCAGCTGTCCGGGCGGCTGGCGGAGGCCGCCCGGCTTGTCGAGGTGGACTTCCTCTTCGCGCGGTCGGTCCGGGTCGATCTGAGGTACCCGGGAGGCCGGGAGCTCCTCTCCGGCACGCCTGGTACCGCGGTCGGGCAGGCCGGGGACCGACGGATCTAGGTACGCGTACTCATGACCCGCCCGACGCGGTGCGTACACCATGCACAGATGAGCATGCACAAACTGCACACTTCCGCCTCCGTGGTCTTAGTGGCGGCCGTACCGGTTGCCACATGGGGTCTGATGGGACGGCAGGACGCAGCCGGCTATTCGCCGTCCGAACTCGACCATGCCGTCCAGCCGCTGCCCCTCGCAGAGAGCCTGGAGACGTCTCTCGGCGTCCTGTCCCTGGTGTTGGCGGTCGTCACCGCGGCGCTGCTGGCGCGCGCCTCGCGCGGCGAGTCCTTCGACCGCGGCCGGTGGACGGTGCTTCTGCCTCTGATCGTGGCCGGGCTGATCGTCGGCGCGGGTTGGCGGGTGCTCACCGCGGGGGTCGTCGGCGCGAACATCGGCGCGGGGTTCTTCGTCTGGGCGGGCGGTCCAGTGACGGCCGCGCTGCTGTTCTGGGCGCTGTTCGTCGGCCTGAAGCACCACAACGGGGACCGGAGCGGCCGGGTGCGTCGGCCCCAGGGCTGAGCCGGCTGCGCTCAGGCGACGCAGTGGGGCTGGAAGCCGGGGTCGGCCGGGCCCTGCCGGTCCAGGGCGTGCTTCACCCACTGGGCGACGACGGGGTCCTTGGTGGCCTGGTCGTGCTCGGTCGTGTCGAGCGGGCACCTGTCCTGGAGGAGGACGTTGGTGACATCGGCTGCCGGACCGCTCAGGAACGAGCTGGTGTAGGGAAGCACGACCTCGTCGTACTTGGTGGCGAGCTGCGTGTAGTCGGGGCCTGCGGGCGCCTCGGGGTCGGCGTTGAGCTTCTTGAGCAGATCGGAGCCGGCGGTCTGGTCCACACAGGAGGGACAGACGGTGGCTCCGGCCACGAGGGCCAACGGGTTCGAGGTGCCGTGGTTGGACGGCACGATGCCGACGAGGTCGTCCACCTTGTTCGCGCCGCCGAGGAACTTGATGTAGTAGCGCGGCATCATCCCGCCCTGGCTGTGGCCGACGAGGTCGACCTTCTTCGCGCCGGTCGATCCGAGTACGGCGTTCACGAAGTCACGCAGCTCGGACGCCGAGTCGGGGATGGGGTCGGTCACGGCATGCCCGTAGTTGAAGGCGAACACGCAGTAGCCGGCACTGGCGAGGTTCGGTGAGAGCGTGGCCCAGTTCTCGGCCATGGTCTTGAACGTGCCGTTGACCAGGACGACCGGCTCGGGGTGTGCCGAGCTGGGCTTGCACGACCAGTCGTTGGCGCCCGCCGGGGGGATGTCGGTGACATCGGCGTGGGCGGTGGCGGTGAAGCCCATGAAGCCGAGGGCCACGGCCGCTGTGGCGGCGGTCACAAACCGGAGGCGGGAGCGCAGACGCATGGTGGGACCTTTCTCGGATCGAGCCACTGCCCGAACTGCGGTCGGCAATGCCGAACCGTAAGCGGAATGGTTACTTCCGAGTCAGTAGCCGTCAAGGCTTCCGTGGCTGGCCCGATGTCACACCTGCGCCCCCTTGCCATGACGGCTCGCATCGTGCTGGGCAGGGGGCGCCACCGAATTGGTCAAGTCGAGAAAAATGATGCGGAAATGTGGGGACAAATCGCCTCATAGTCAGCGCATGGGAGCGCAGACCTGCCGCCGGGCCGACCGACCGCCTGGCTCCGGACCAACCGCCTGGCCCCAGGCCGACCGCCGGGCGGGCGGCGGGCGCCGGGCCGACCGAGGGACCCCCTGACAGTCGTACGCGACCGTCGGGTCAGCCAGCCCCGTCGGGTCAGCCGCCCCGTCGGGTCAGGCTGCTGCGTCGGGTCAGCCGGCCCCGTTGGGCGCGGTCATCGCCAGTCGGGCGAGGGAAGCCGCCTCCCGGCTGTCCTCCTCGGCACTGAACACGTGCACGACCAGGCCCATCTCGCCCGGCACGGCCGGCACATGCAGCGTCTCGTAGTCCAGGGTGAGCAGTCCGGCCTCCGGATGCCGCAGCCGCTTGCGTCCCGCCGCGCACATCACGACCTCGCCGGTGGCCCAGATCCGCCGGAACTCGGCGCTGTGTGCGGACAGTTCGGTGATGAGCGCGGTCAGTTCCGCGTCGCCGGGGTAACGTCCCGCGGATACCTGCAGCTGCCCCACCGCCTCTCTCGCCCGGTCCTCCCACTCGGGGTGGACGGTCCGGGCCGCGGGGTCGAGGAAGAGGTACCGGGCGTTGTTCCGGTCGCGGCGGGCCGGGGCGGCCAGGCCGCCCATCAGTTCGGCGCCCAGGCCGTTCCAGGCCACCACGTCGAGACAGTGGTTCGTCACGAAGGCCGGGAAGCGGTCCATGCCGTCCAGGAGCCGCTGCAGCAGGGGACTGACCCGGGCCCTGGGCGCGGAGTCGCGCCGTGCGCCGGCCAGGGTGGCGAGGTGCCTGCGCTCGGCGGTGTCGAGGCCGAGTGCCCCGGCGAGCGCGTCGAGCACCTCGGGGGACGGCTGGGTGGCGCGGCCCTGTTCGAGGCGGACGTAGTAGTCCACGCTGATGCCGGCGAGCTGGGCCAGCTCCTCGCGCCGCAGCCCGTGCACCCGCCGGCGACGGCCGCCGACGAGACCGACCTGCTCCGGCGCGACGCGTCCACGGCGGGCGCGCAGAAAACCGCCGAGTGCCTTGCGGGTATCACCGATCCCACCGATCCCATCGACGCGGTCGATGCGGTCGATGCGGTCGGCTCCCCCGCCAATCCGGGTGCCGTCTTCGCCGCGGCTGTCCATGCCGTCTGTGCGCTCGATGTGGTGCGGGCCGTCCATACGCCCAAGTATGCGTGGCCCTCGCAGTACCAGGATCACCGTTCCGCCGGTTGACCAGGGTGCTGGCTACCCGGCGCCGCCCGGGGGAACGTAGCGGCATGACCGAAGCAATACCGCAGCAGCGCAAGAAGGTCCTCGTCGTCAGCGCCCACCCGGAACCCCGTTCGCTCAACGCCGCGCTGACCGCCTTCGCGGTCGAGCACCTGCGGGCAGCGGGCCACGAAGTGCGGCTGTCCGACCTCTACGCGATGAAGTGGAAGGCGGCGATCGACGCCGACGACTTCCCCGACCACGGCGCGGACCACCGGCTGGACGTGCTGGCCGCCCATGAAAAGGCCACGCTGGCCGGTCGGCTGTCGCCCGACATCGCGGCCGAGCAGGAGAAGGTGCGCTGGTCGGACGCGGTGATCCTGCAGTTCCCGATGTGGTGGTTCTCCGTGCCCGCGCTCCTCAAGGGCTGGATCGACCGGGTGTTCACCAATGGGTTCGCGCACGGCCCGGCGGTTCCCCCGCCCTACAGCGAAGGCGCCCTGGGGGGACGGCGGGCGCTGGTGTCGGTGACGATCGGCGCCCGTGAGTCGGCGTTCTCCGACCGGGGCATCCACGGGCGGCTGTCGGACGTCCTCCACCCGGTGCAGCACGGCCTGTTCTGGTTCACGGGCATGACGCCGCTCGATCCGTTCGCCGTGTACGGCACCGTCGACCTGCCGGAGGAACGGTTCGAGGCGGCGAAGCGGGAGTACGGCCAACGGCTCGACGGGCTCTTCACCGACGATCCGGTCCCGTTCCGCTCACTCGTCGGCGGCGACTACGACCATGAGATGCGGCTGCTGCCGGATGTGGAGACGCCGGGTACGAGCGGGCTCGCCCTGCACATCCGCCCAACTGCCTGAGGACCGGGGGCTGCGGAAATTGCGCTGGACAGACTTCGCCTACCTGGCCGATAGTGCGCCGCATGGCCTCTGTTGTGCGACACCTCACCATCGACTGCTCCGACGCCTACCGCTTGGGGCAGTTCTGGGCCGCGGTCCTGGGCGGCTCTCTCGCTGAGGACGACTTCCCCGGCGACCCCGAGGCGGTGGTCACGGCACCCGGCTCGAACCTCCTGTTCATCACGGTCCCGGAAGCCAAGACCGTGAAGAACCGGCTGCATGTCGATCTGCAGCCGCAGGACCGTTCGCGCGACGAGGAAGTGGAGCGGATCCTCGCCCTGGGCGCGACCGTGGTCGGCGATCACCGCAACGCGGACGGGACGGGTTGGGTGACCATGGCCGATCCCGAGGGCAACGAGTTCTGTGTGGAACGCAGCGCGGCCGAGCGGGCACGGGCACAGTGAACTGCGAGGGGTGAACCGAGCCCCAAGTCCAGTCCGGGCTTGAAGCAGGCTAGGCGGCGCCGGGCAGGCCCAGAGCGACCAAGAGGGCTGCGGAGAGCTCTTCCGCGAACTGGGCCGACCCGGTGAGCGCCTGTCGAACGGCTTCCTCATCGGGCGTCAGCCCGGCAGCCGCCGCCCAGGCGAGCGCGCCGGCCACGGCGGGTTCGATCGGGAACTGCTCCAGGGGTATCTCGTAGTCCTCCGCCATATCGCGATTGAGCAGCCCCTCCCAGCCGCTGCCGTCCGGCAGGGCGGCCTCGATGAACCCCACGTCGCTGTCGAGGAAGGACACCGCGATGGCCGGTGTCCCCGTTCTCTGCACGAGGGTCGCCATGCTCCGCGGTCCGGCATCGGCGAAGTCGGTCACCTGCCAGCCGTCGGCCAACGCCTGCGCGTCGTCCATGTCCGTGAACCCGGCTGCCCGCATGAGCTGATGCAGTGCGCCGGTCGACCGCGTCGTCAATGATCCGCCTGAGTTTCCCATGGTCCGCAAGCTAGTGGATGCCTCTGACAATCCAGATGACAGCTCAGGTGACAGCCCAGGTGACAGCCCAGGTCGCAGCCCACGCGGCTCAGTTCTTCAGTGCGACGCCGGCCCAGAGGATGTAGTCGTGCTGGGCGCTCGCCTTGGAGCTGCCCTTGAGCTCGTACCAGCTCTGCCACAGCTTCTTGGCGTCGGGTTCCTCCGGGCACTCGCCTTGTACGTCCCCGATGGTGGCCTGCATGTACAGGCCGTGGAGCGCCGACTGGAAGCGGCCCGGGGTCGTGTGGAGCGCCGCCGCCTTGGCGTGCGTCTGCTCGAACTCGTCCTGCAGCGACATCTTGTGCCAGTTCTCCTGCGGATAGAGTTCGAAGGGTTTCCCGTTGTCGTTGATGACCGTGGTGCCCCGGTGTCCGGCACAGGTCCAGTCGAGTTCGAGTTGCCAGCAGACCTCCTCTCGGCGGGCGGAGGGCAGCAGGCAGAACTGCTCGACGTCCGTGGCGCTGATCGTGAAGGGGAAGTCGACGCCGTCCTCCGTGCTGCTCAGCCGTGGCGGGTCGGCGTCGAGGTCGACGGTGAAGCCACGAGGCCGCATTTGGAGGGCGTGGTATCCCTGGCGGAGCGGCCGGGGAAGCCGACGGGACAGCACCACGGGTCGCATCGCGCGCAACACCACCGCGCGGACGGGCCGTGCCTCCAGGGTAATCACGTGGCTCTCGCCGCTCTTCATGACGGCCGTCGGCGGATCGGCGTCCACCACCAGGCCGCCCAGGCTCGGCAGATCAACCGTGGCGATGATCGGGTCCTCGATGTCGCTGCGCTCATCGCGGGCAGCTGCTGCTCCGTGGACCTCCAGGCGGGCGATCTCCCCCGCCTGGATGATCGTGTGGTGGTGCCCGCCCTCGGCCCGGTTGTGCACACTGCCGGACCGGTCCTCGTTGCTCATGGCATCCCCCCGTCGGCGAACGTCCGCTGGTCGACCAACGTACTCGGCCGAGGACGGACGGGCACGGGGGCGACGGCTTCGGCCGAGGGCCGCTCATGACATGAGGCGAAGGGCGCAGGGGACCAGCCGCCGACGACCGACGGCCCAGGCGGCCGGGGCGCCCCGTCCCTACGCAGGCTGCAGTTGCCCGCGCCTGATCAGCCGGCCGGCGCCACGTTGGTCGCCGCCACCGCGGGGCGCAGGGCCCGGGCGATCCTGACGCCGTTGCCGACGAGCCAGAAGTGGACGAAGAACAGGCGGGGTTCGTCCGTCAAGCCGTGGTTGTGCAGCTCGACGAGCTCGGCGCCAGCCCGCCGCAGGGCCGCCAGGACGTCTTGGACCTCCTTGGCGATCATGGCGCAGTCCCCGCTGATCGCGGCGTGGCCGCCGCCCAGCGGCTGGAAGTTGAACGCGGTGGTCGATCCCAGCCCCGGGGGCAGTACCCGGCGGCCGTCGGTGACGGTCTCCCGGCGGACGAAGACGGACTTGTAGATGCCGTCGTCGATGGAGCCCCGCACGCCCAGCGTGGCATCGATGGTGGCGGTGTCCAGGTCGAGGGGCTGTGGTGGGGCGGACATCAGCGGGGGCGGTGTGCTGGTGCGGTCCAGCGCCGCCCGCACGCCGCGGGCCATGGACACCGGGTGGTGACCATGCGCGTGGACGTGCACCCACCAGATGTCGGGGCTCTGGGAGAGCAGGTGCTTGTGGATCGCGGTCAGCCCGAGCCCGTGCTCGGACAAGGCGTCGATGAAGGGCTGTAGTTCGGACTCGGTGACCACCAGGTCGCCCATCACCATCGTGCTCTTGTCGGCGTATCGGACGAAGGACACGTGCGAGCCGAGGGCCAGCGCTGGTTTGACGATGACGCCGTGGGAGCGTACGAGGAGGTCCCGGCGCGGGAAGGCCGTGTGGTACATCAGGTTGCGCTTCATATCGCCCGGTCGGCCCAGCGCGTTGGCCACGCCCTCCCAGCCCGATACGGCAGTGGGAACCGGTTTGACCAACCTGCCGCTCTTTCCCCCGGCCGTCCCACCAGCCATGGCCCGAGCGGGGGCCGTCGCCCCGGCCAGCATCGGAACCAGGGCGGCCGCGGCCAGCACGCGGCGCCGCGGCGCACCCGCGTGCGGGTAGTCGTCCTGCTGTCGGTCTCCAGCCATCACGTGAGCACCTCCATGCCGAGATGGAAGCACGGCGGACCGGCAGCAAGGCCGTCACCCACAGCGCTTGGGGCCACATGAGCTAAGTAACGTGAAGCCACATGGGCTAAGCGATCAGTCCCGGTTCCGGTGCGGGCGGAGCGACGTGGGCGTACGCGGTCGACGCCACGGCGCGGCGCGGCCGGAGCCGGGGCGGGGCACGGGTCCGGCCGGCACCGTTCAGGGCCGGGTGGTCGAGCGCAGGCGGTGGCGTACCACACGCTGGGCGAGCGGGCCGAGCTCGTCGAGGGCGGCGGCCAATACGGCGAGCTGTTCGAGCGCATCGAGGGCCAGCGTCGCACCGTGTGCGTCGACACCTTCATAGAGTTCGAGACCGACGAACGAGCCCGCCACGGCGCGGGCGAGTCCGGGGATGTCGGTGAACTCGGCGATCGGCGAGCCGTCCAGGACCCTGGCCAGGACCTTCTCGATCTCGTCGATCCACAGCTGCAGGCCGGCGGCGGTGGCGGGCGCGAGACGCGGCTGGGTCTGGGCGGCCGCCAGCAGCTGTCCCAGGAAGGCGACCTGGCCGGCCGCCCGTTCCTCGATGTGCATGTCGCGGCCGAACGTGAGGAGTTCCGCGAGGCTGCCGATCTCCGCCAGCCGGGCGCGGTAGCGCGCGACGCGCTGTTCGGCGCCGTGGCGGCAGGCGGCGGCGAGCAGTTCGTCGACCGAGCCGAAGTGATAGAAGACCAAGGCCTGGTTGACGCCGGCCGCCGCCGCGATGGAGCGGGCGGAGGTCTTGGCGATGCCCTGTTCGGCGAGCGTACGGAGCGCGCCTTCCAGCAGCTTCTCCTTGGTGTCCGCGGTCTTGGCGTTCGAGGCCGTGTCCGAGGTCTTGGCGTCCGCTGCCTTGGAGGTCGGGGTGCCTGCCGTGGTGTCCGGGCTCATGCTCGCGCCTCCTCGCGTACGGGACGCAGACCGGCGCGCACTCCGCACGCGTCCACGTCGGTGTATTCGGCGGTGAACGACCCCTCGTAGCCGAACAGCGGGCCGAAGTAGCGGTTGGTCACCCGGACCCGGATGCGGAAGCGGCCGGTGGAGTCGTCGAAGGACTCCCGCACCTCCGCTTCGCCGCCGATCAGTGCCGGGACGCGGAGGTCGAACGGCCCTTCGCGGAAGCGGTGTTCACCGGAGCGGATGAGGAGCGAGCCGTCCGGTTCGGCCGTGGGGTGCAGGTCGGTGGCGAGGTGCTGGTGGGTGCCGAGGTAGTCCAGGACGCAGTCGCGCTCGGGGCTGTGGACCATGGTGGCGTCGAAGCGGCGTGGCCCACCGGGCAGTGCGAACGTTCTGACGAAGGTGACGGTCTCGCGGCCGTAGGAGTCGGCGTAGGGGACGTTCTCGATGGTGAAGGGGACCTGGGTGCCGGTGCGCGGGACGAGGATGTTGCGGCTGGCGCCCAGTGCGAGAAACGGCCTGACGAAGGCGGGGCCGTGCCAGATCCGGTCCATCACGCCACGGCCGGTGCAGGCCTCGCCGCTTTCGAGCCCGACGGCGAAGCGCCGCCGCAGTTGGGGGTGGAGCCGGTTGAAGGCCCGCTCGCCCATGACGCGTTGGAAGATCGAGGTCATGCGTGCTCCAAGGTGGTGAGGAGGGCGGGCGCGGCGGTGGGCGCGGGTGGGGTGCGTCGGCAGCGGCGGGCCGCCGGGGTCCGGGGCGAGGGCGGCGCGAGGAGCGCGACGGCGGCGAGCGCGAGCGTGAGGTACGCGGCGGCGCTCATCGCCGGCACGTAGGAGGGGTGGACCGCCCACACCATCGCCGTGCAGACGACGGCCGTCGCCACGGCCAGGACGCGGGCCGTCAGGTCGGCGATCGCATAGCCGAGTGACCGGCCCGGACTGATGCCGCGCTCGCACCACAGCCGCAGCCGGTCGAAGGACCAGGCGGTCGCCCAGCCCATCAGCGGCCGGAACACGGTCCGGTCGGCGACGGCACCGAAGCGGCCCCAACGCGGCCGGTAGTCGTAGCCGGTGAGGAACCGCACGCCGTCGGCGGTGGGCACGTACCTCCAGTAGCCGCTGCCCTCGGCGAGGAGCGAGAGGCGCTGGGGTGAGGCGAATCGGAGGGCCGAGACACGCTCACCGCTGCTCCGGTGGCGCTCCCCCGCGGAGATGCCGGTGCCGGCGACGGTCAGGAAGGGCAGCACCCGGGTCGCGTACCGGAAGCGCTGGGGCTCGCCGGGCGCACGTGGCAGGTAGTCGATCTCCGTGAAGCGCAGGTCCCAGCGTTCGTGATGGGCGGGGACCTGGGTCCGCTCCCAGATCGTCTCGATGTCGGCGCGGATATGCGTTTCCACGTAGAGCCTCATGAACGCCCCGTCCTCACGAATCGGCCCACTCCTGGCGCACGGTCTTTTGAGCGACTGCTCAACGCGAAGGTAGCAGGCGTTTGAGCAGTCGCTCAAACATGGGTGACGCGGCGTCATGCGTCGGTCGGTCGAGGAGTCGTCGTTCCGGCGACGCGGTCGTCGTCCGGCGACGCACCCGCCCCGGGGAGGACAGGCATACCCCGCCCGGGGCCGATGCCGAGATCCTCGACTCCGTCACCCGGATGTTCGTCCGGCGCATCGCGCAGGCACAGCAGGGGGAAGCCGCCGACGGCGAAGGCGATCTGAGGCCGGGTTCGGCCCGCGACTGGGGCCTCTGCACCGGCTGCGCCAGTGGGCACCGGGTCACACCGTCGAGGCGCTGCTCGAGAACGGGCGTCCGGGCGGGTGGAGGGGTTCGTTCCGGACGGGTGGAGCGGTGCGTCCGGACGGGACGGCCTGCCATGCCGTCCCGTCCGGACGCGATCGGGTCCGTGC
>NZ_JBHYJC010000012.1:0-214604 GCF_042749045.1 Streptomyces sp. NPDC059008
CTCCGGGCTTGTACGGTCGGGGGAAGTTGTGCGGACGGGGCGGCCGGAGGACGTGCTACTGCGGCCCCCGCCCCCGGCCTACGTCGCAGGAGGAGGAGCGCTGTCCGCCGCCGCGTTGGTCATGTAGGCGGTGAAGAGCTGGAAGCCCTTCATCTCAAAGCGCCTGTCCCCGGTGAGCCCGGCGTGCTGGAGACACCACCCCTGCGCATCATCAGCAGACTCGGTATCGACGCAGCGTTCCCCGCAGTCCAGGCACTCACCGACGAACCGCACTTCCGAATCAGCCGCCAGCGTCCACTCGGCAAACCGATAACGCGCCCTCATACCAGCCGCTCCGGACGCTCCCGGGCATCGCCGCCTGCCGCCTCCATGGCGTCGATGCACTCGGCGAGACCGCGCAGCATCGCCGCGATCTCCTCTTCGGTCAGGTCATCCATCCACGCGGTACGGGCCTTGACCTCCGCCCGCATCTGGTCAAGCTGCCGGTACAACTCCCGGTACCTGACGTGTCGGTGCCACGTTTCCTCGACCCGGTCCCGCAGCCGCGACCACACACCCGCGCTCACGACCGCGCCGCCTTTGCGTGGGGGTGGCGGCCGATTTCGATGTGGCAGTCGATCGCCTTCGACGTGTCCCCGACGGCGCGCGCCGCCGCACGTTGCCTGGCCAAAGCTGTGCACACATCGCACCCGGCAACCGGCACAGGCTCCGCTACCGGACCCGGGTCCATCAGATGAACGGGGCGGCAGTTGCGGGGCATCAGCCCACCACCTCCACACCGTCAATCCATCGCGGTCCGGCATCGACCCCGTACGCAGCGAGCCACAACGCCCGCCGCCGCCCACGCTGCAACCGCCGCCTCTGCCGCTCCTCGGATGTGAGGACGTACGGACGGATCAGGTGCACGTCCTCACCACGCAGCAGCCCCTGATGCCGGACGGGGGTGCGGGGAAGCGTGAGCGTCGGCGCGTCCGTCCACCTGACGGCGGGCACTGTGACGGCGGACCGGTGACGCCCTCGCGCGGGCAGTAATACCCGCAACAGCAGTTCGAAGATCCACGCGCTATGTTTGCGCATGTCGTCAACCTCCAGGGGGTTGGTGGCCATGCCCCCGGACGTTCGCCCGTCGCGGGGGTGCTTGCCGTCAGGCACGAACACGTGCTGTCTGACGGGCTTGCGCTCCGTCGGCCTTTGATCTGGCGATGCCTAGTCAACGGCCGGCACGGCACAGCGGACAGGTGAAAGAGCCTGTCTCCCCCTGGCGCGACCCCGGTGATTTTTACCTCGGCCCGTGTCTGGGCGACCGCACGCCGTTACCGTGAGGGCATGACGCAGGGGAACCGTAAGCTCGCCGCTCGGATCGCCGAATTCGGGTTCTCTCAGGCCGAGTTAGCACGTCAGATCAATGCCGAGATCGAACTTCTGACAGGCAAGCAGGGCAACGTCACCGACGCTGACATCCGGCGCTGGCTGCGCGGCGTGACGAAGTGGCCGCAAGACCGCATCAGGCTCTGCCTGGAGAAGGTTCTTGATGCCAGTGCCGAAGACCTGGGGTTCGTGCCACGCAAGAAGTGCATCGCACCGGCGGAGGAAGATCCCGTGCACCGACGTGAGCTTCTCACCGCCGTAGGCGGTACAGCCCTGGTCGTCGCCGCTCCGTACGCACCTGTACCTGGGCGCCTTGGCGTCGACGATGTCCGGCGATTCCATCAGGACTACGTGGCCATCCTCCGAAAGGATCAAGCCGGAGGAGGAGCACGGAAGGTGGAATACCTCGCGGTGGAAATGGCTTCCCGGATTCAGTCAACGCTTGCCATGGCGTCATGCTCAACTCGGGTGCGGAACATGCTTCACCGGCTCGCCGCCGAAGTCCTCAGCTCTGCGGCTTTCGCAGCCATTGACGCAAGCTCTCCGCAGCGGGCACGCGCCCATCTCGACAAGGCTCTGGCATTCGCGGGCCTGTCCCGCGACAGTGAGACGTTGTACCACGTCTGGAACCATCTCACCCTCACCTCCAGTCAGCGCGAGAATCACGCCGAGGCCGTCGCCGGATCAGAGGTTCTGAAGCGCTCCGCCATCGCCCGGAGAGACCCGTTGTACGCCGCTCTCGGGCACATCCGGAACGCTAATGGACTTGCGCGCCTCCGGCATCGCTCAGAAGCTCTGCGAGCCCTCAGCGAGGGGGAACGTGCCTTCGCCCGTAGCGCCGATCGGCAACGGCCTGAGTGGATCAGGTTCTTCGACTCCAGTGAGATGGACGCTCTGTCCTCATTCATATGGTCGGCACTGGGTGATCACGGACGAGCGGAGTACTGCCTGCATCGCACGCTCGCTGCTATCCCTGACACCATGGCCCGCAACAAGGCCCTGTATACGGCCCACCTGTCGCTGGCTCAGGCCCGACAAGGGGACCTGGAGTTAGCCTGTGCGACAGGTAGGCAGGCGCATGCATTACTACCGCCATCTTCCGGATCGAGAAGAACCGCGCACACTCTGGCCGCGACACGAAATGTGATCGTAGCCTCAGGGGCGGAGAGTCCCGAAGTCGTCGAGTGGATCGAGGAGTCCCATCAATGGATCTGAAGCGCTACACACATTCCGATGCGCGGGACGTCAGGTCCCTGCTGCTCGATATCCACGACGAGGCATACTCAGACGATCCGGACCCGTTTCACTCGCGCGAGCGCTTTGCGTACTTCGTCGATCTGTGGTCCTCACGTGAGAACTGGCAGTGCGTATCTGGCTGGGAAGAGGGCGGACCCGTCGGGTACGCCTACGGATCCATGTTGAAGCCTGGTGGATGGTGGACGGGGCATCAACGGCCATCCACTACCCGTGGGTCGGTCTTCGCGCTGTCAGAATTGGTGGTAGTTCCCCAATGGCAAGGGACCGGCCGGGCTCAGCAGATTCACGATGCACTGCTCGAATCGGTCGAAGCCGATATCGTAACGCTCCAGGTTGACTCCACTCACCACAAAGTCCAAGCGCTGTACGAGCGTTGGAACTACATCAAAGTAGGTGAAGCCAAGCCATCAGATGACTCGCCGCTATATGCCGTCATGGCCAAGGGCCTGAAGCGCATCTGAGTACCTGGGGGCCGGGCCGCCGAATCGCGATCAATATCCCTGGCCAACTCCGGGAGCATACGGCCAGATTGCGGCGCCTTGATGACGTGCTCGGCGGAGGTGACACCTACCGCTTCTACCTCGGTGAGTACCAGGCTTGGCTTCGGTACGCCCACGGGAACGGCTTAGGAGACCGGCCCGGCGGTAGTGGCGATCCAGCGGAGGTAGGCATCCGACCCGGTCGCGAGGGGAACGGCCGAGACTTCGGGGTTCTTCCACGGGTGATGTTTCAGGAGGTGCGCCTCCAGCGCGGCGTATCCGTCGGCCCGGCTCTTGAGAAGGAGTTGCCACTCCTCGCCCGTCCCGAACTCGCCCTCATGCCAGAAGGCGGAGACCACGGGGCCAATGATCTGGGCGCCGGCCGCGAGACGACCTGTCACTACGGAACGGGCCAGCTCTACCGCTTGCTCGCGTGTCTCCGTCGCTGTGGAGACCTGCAGGAAGTCAGCCATGCGGCGAGCATAGTCGTCGGCCGTCGGCCGTCGGCGTTCGCCGAAGCAACGGATACCGGCCCCCGGAGTGGCAACCTACGCCAAGTGCCAACGCACCGCTTCGACCACCAGCGCGTGATCCTCCGCCTGTGGCAGCCCCGACACCGCGACCACCCCCACCACGCCCGTGCCGCGCACGCGGATCGGGAACGCCCCGCCGTGCGCGGCGAAGCGGTCCGGGTCCAGTCGTGAGGAGTCCTCGAACGTGCGGCCCTTGGCGCGGAAGCGGGCGCCGACCAGGAACGAGGACTCGCCGTAGCGCTCGACGACGGCGGACTTGCGGGCGATCCAGGCGTCGTTGTCGGCGGAGGTGCCCGGCAGCGCGCAGTGGAACAGCCGCTGGGCGCCGCGCCGGATCCCGATCGTCACCGCGGCGCCGCGCTCCCGCGCCAACGCCACCAGACGTGAGCCCAGTTCCCAGGCGTCGTCATTGCTGAAGGTGTCGAAGACCAGGCGCCGTTCGTGCTCTTCGAGGGCGCGCACCTCGTCCGTCTTCGGCGCCTTGGTCACACGCCCGCCTCGATCGGGACCGTGCGGCCCTCGGTCGCGGAGAGCTTGGCGGCCTCCAGGACGCGTAGCGCGGCCGCGGCCTCGGTGGCGCTCACCGGCGGCGCGCCGCCCTCGCGCAGGGCCCGGGCGATCGCGGTGTAGTACGCGGGGTAGTCGCCGGGCAGCGTCGGTACGGGCTCGCCGCCCCCGGACCGCGGGGAGGCCCCGGCGCCGAGCCGGCCCCAGCCGGACTTCGGCTCCACGCCCCACTCCACGCCCTCGTCGCCGGGCCGCCGGCCCTCGCGCAGCGCGGCCTCCTGGGGGTCCAGACCGTGCTTGGTGTAGCCGGCCTTGTTGCCGAGCACGCGGAAACGGGGGCCCAGCAGGGGGGTGGTGGCGCTCACCCACAGATGCGAGCGGACGCCGTTCGCGTGGGTGAGGGCGAGGAAGGTGTCGTCGTCGGCCTCCGCGCCCGGGCGGCGGACGTCGGACTCGGCGTAGACGGAGACGACCGGGCCGAAGAGGGTCAGCGCCTGGTCGACGAGGTGGCTGCCGAGGTCGTAGAGCAGCCCGCCGATCTCCGCCGGGTCGCCGGACTCGCGCCAGCCGCCCTTGGGCTGCGGCCGCCAGCGCTCGAAGCGGGACTCGAAGCGCGTGATGTCGCCGAGCGCGCCGTCCTCGATCAGCTTGCGGACGGTGCGGAAGTCGTTGTCCCAGCGGCGGTTCTGGAAGACCGACAGCAGCAGTCCGCGCTCCTCGGCGAGCGCGGCGAGCTTCTCGGCCTCGGCGGCGGTCGCGGCCAGCGGCTTGTCGACGACCACCGGCACACCGGCCTCCAGGGCGGCGGTGGCGAGCGGTACATGGGTCTTGTTCGGCGTCGCGATGACGATCAGGTCGAGGTCCGCGGCGCGGTCGAGCACCGCCTCCGGGGTGCTGACCGTGCGCACCTGCGGATGCTCGGCGCGGGCCTGTGCCTGCCGCTGGGGATCGGAGGTGGAGACCGTGTCGAGCAGCAGGTCGTCGGTGGCGGCGATCAGCGGGGCGTGGAAGACCGAGCCCGCCAGGCCGTAGCCGAGGAGGCCGACGCGCAGCGGGTCGCCGGGGGCGGGGGTACCGGTGGGGCGGCTCATCGCACTCTCCTCGCTCGTCTCACTCATGCCCCTACTTAAGCAACGCTGTTGCCAAAGTGCAAGCCACTGCCGACAATGGGCGGGTGAGCAGCGATGACATCCCCTCCCGCGCCTCCCGTCAGGGCGGCTTCGCCGGCAGTCCGGGCGCCAACCTCCCCGCGCTGCGCGGTCACAACACCGCGCTGGTGCTGGGGTTGCTGCGCGCGGCCGGCGAGGAGGGCGTCAGCCGGCTGGAGCTCGCCGCCCAGACGGGGCTCACCCCGCAGGCCGTCAGCAAGATCACCGCGCGGCTGCGGACCGAGGGCCTGGCCGCCGAGGCGGGCCGCCGCGCCTCCACGGGCGGCAAGCCCGCCACGGTCCTGCGCCTGGTCCCCGGCGCCCGGCACGCGATAGGCCTGCACCTGGACCGCGACGAGCTCACCGCCGTGCTCGCCGACCTCGCCGGCCGCGCGGTCGCGGTGCGCCGGGCCCCGCTGGCGTTCGAAGCGGGCGCGGAGCAGGTGCTCACCACGGCCGAACGCGAGGTCGCCGAGCTGCTCTCGCAGGCCGGCGGGCCGCTGGTGCTGGGGGCGGGGGTGGCCTGCCCCGGCCCGCTGGACCACGCCACCGGAGTGCTGCACCGCGTCACCGGCGCCCCCCAGTGGGACGGCTTCCCCCTGCGGGAAGCCTTCGCCGCCCGGCTCGGCCTGCCCGTCGCGCTCGACAAGGACACCAACGCCGCGGCGCTCGGCCTGGCCCGTGCCCTGCCCGCCGGCGCCGGCTCCTTCGGCTATCTGCACCTGGGCACCGGCCTCGGCGCCGGGCTCGTGCTGGACGGCGGCCTCTACCGCGGCCCGCGCACCGGCGCCGGTGAATTCGGCCACCAGATCGTCCAGTTGGACGGTCCGCGCTGCGGCTGCGGACGGCGCGGCTGCATCGAGGCGCTGTGCCTGGCGGCGGTGGCCGGCGGTGATCTGCCGGCCGCGGCCGAGGCGTTGGGCGTCGGCGCCGCCAACCTCGTCGAGCTGCTGGACATCGACCGGGTACTGCTCGGCGGACGCACCGTACTGGGCGCCCCCGAGCCGTTCCTGAGCGGAGTGTCCCGGGCGCTGGCCGCACAGGCCCGCACCCGTGGCAGCGCCGGGGCCAGGGCCGCGGTGTCGGTCGCGCTCGCCCCCGGGCGGGCGGTCGCCGACGGGGCGGCGGAGCTGGTGCTCGCCCCCCTCTTCGGGTGACGCCGCCCCGCCCCGGGTGAGCCGGGGCTATCCGCCCTGTGCCGTGTGGCAGACCGCTTCGACGTTGTTGCCGTCGGGGTCCCGGACGAACGCCCCGTAGTACGACGCGTGGTACTCGGGGAACACCCGCGGCGCGTGCAGGGACTCGGCGCCGGCCGCGACCGCCGCGGCGTGGAACGCCTCGACCGCCGCGCGATCGGGCGCCTGGAAGGCGAGGTGCAGCTCGCGGCCCGGACCCTCGTGCGTGGCGGGCACGAGCCAGAGCGTGTGCCCCGTGGTGCCGAAACCGACGAACTCGCCGAACTCCTTGGTCCGCCTGCCCCCGAGCGGGGCGAGGGCCTGGTCGTAGAAGCGGGCGCTGGCCGCCACGTCGCTCACCTGGATCGCTATGTGATCAAGCATGTGTCCAGCGTTCCACGCCCTGCCGGATCCTGTCCGCCGATATCCGGGCGCACCCCGATCCCCGGCCGCCGCGCCCGCGGGTGCGAGGATCGCGCCGTGGAGTTCCCCTACGGCCAGGATCCTGGCGCACCCGTCCGGTCCGGCGTCCCCGAGCACGGGCGCATCCCCAAGTACTACGCGGCCAAGGTCGAAATCGCCGCGCTGCTGGACGAGTTGGGCGAGGGGGAGGTGCTGCCCACCGAGCGTGAGCTGGCAACGCGCCTGGAGGTCTCCCGCGAGACGCTGCGCCAGGCCCTGCGCGAGCTGGTCCTGGAGGGGCGGCTGCGGCGGCTGGGGCGCGGCACGGTCGTCGCCGGACCCAAGCTGGCGCAGCCGCTCTCCCTGGCCAGCTACACCGAAGGCGTACGCGAACAGGGCCGCAGGCCCGGCCGGCACCTCGTCGGCCTGGACCGCTTCCCCTGCCCGCCCGCGCTCGCCGCCGACCTGGGCCTTGCGGCCGGGGACGCGGTATGGCACATGGAGCGGGTGCTGCTCGCCGACGACGAGCGGGTCGGGCTGGAGAGCACCTACGTCGCGGTCGAGCGGGTCCCTGACCTGGCCACCGACTTCGCGCCGGACTCGTCCTTCTACGCCTACCTCCACCAGCGGCTGGGCATCGGCTTCGGCGACGCGGACGAGCGGCTGGAGACCGTACTGGCCACCCCGCGCGAGGCGCTGCTGATCGGCACACCGGGCGCGCTGCCCATGCTGCTGATCCACCGGCTGTCCCGGGACACCCAAGGCCGCCCGCTGGAGCGGGTGCGCTCCCTCTACCGGGGCGACCGGTTCTCCTTCACCACCCATCTGGGCACACCGGCGCAGGGCTGACGCGAGGGCTCGCGGAGCAGGCGCACCGCACCCATGAATATCACGAACGGATAACGGGTCTAGGCCAACTTTGGGGACCCGTTCACCGTCGCGTCGCCGAACCACCCCTCGCGGGCCACCCGCCGCCACGACCGTCTGGGGCATGCGAGTCATAGTTGTCGGAGCCGGCGTGCTGGGCACCATGCACGCCTGGCATGCCATCGAGCGGGGCCACGAGGTCCTGCACCTCGAACGGGAGGCCGAGGCCCGCGGCGCCTCGGTCCGTAACTTCGGACAGATCTGGGTCAGCGGCCGGGCCGGCGGCGCCGAGCTTCAGTGCGCCCTGCGCGCCCGCGCACTGTGGGAGGGCATCGGCGCCCGCGTCCCCGCACTGGGCTTCCGCGCCATCGGCTCGCTGACCGTGGTCAGGAACGACGCCGAGCGGGCGGTCGCCGAGGCCGCCGCCCGCCGCCTCGACGCCGCCGACCGCGGCTACCGGCTGCTCGACGCCGACCAGGCCCGCGCCCTCAACCCCGCCCTGCGCGGCGACTTCACCGGCGCCCTGTGGTGCGAGCGGGACGCCGCCGTGGAGCCGCGGGTCGCCCAACGCGCCCTGAAGGACGAGCTGCTGCGGTCCGGGCGGTACACCTACCTCGGCGGCCGGGAGGTCCGGGCGGTGGTCGGCGAACGCGCCGTACGCGACGACCACGGCGAGACCCACCACGGCGACGCGGTCGTGCTGTGCACCGGCGCCTGGCTCGGCGGACTGGTCCGCGAGCTGGTCCCCGACCTGCCGGTGCGCCGGGTGCGGCTGCAGATGATGCAGACCGACCCGCTCGGCGAGGCGCTGACCACCTCCGTCGCCGACGCCGACAGCTTCCGCTACTACCCGGCGTACAGGAGCGAGGCCCTGGACGCGCTCGACGCCGGCCAGGCCCAGGAACCGACCGCCGCCGAGCACAGGATGCAACTGCTGATGGTGCAGCGCGCCGACGGCGGGCTGACCATCGGCGACACCCACGAGTACGAGACGCCGTTCGCCTTCGACACCGTCGAAGAGCCCTACGAGCATCTGACCGGTGTCGTCGAAGCGCTGCTGGGCCGCCCGCTGCCCCGGATCCGCCGCCGCTGGGCCGGGGTCTACGCCCAGTGCACCGACACCACCCGGATCGTCCACCGCCAGCAGGCGCGCGAGGGCGTCTGGCTGGTCACCGGGCCGGGCGGGCGCGGGATGACCTGCTCCCCGGCCATCGCCGAGACCACCGCGAACGAACTGGGATGGTGAGCGCGTTGACGCACCACACCCCCGACCACGGCATCGAGCTGGTCGTCCTCGACATGGCCGGCACCACCGTCGCCGACGGCGGACTGGTCGAGCAGGCCTTCGACGCCGCCGCCCGGCGCCTGGGCGTCGAGCCCGGCAGCCCCGACCACGCCGAGAAGCTCGCCTACGTACGCGCCACCATGGGCGAGTCCAAGATCTCCGTCTTCCGCCACCTCTTCGGCGACGAGGCCGCCGCCCGGCGCGCCAACGCCGCCTTCGAGACGGCGTACGGCGAGCTGGTCGACGGCGGGCGGATCGCTCCCGTCCCCGGCGCCCGCGAGGCGATCGAGGCGCTGCAGGCGGCCGGGCGCACCGTCGTGCTCTCCACCGGCTTCGCCCGCGTCACCCAGGACGCCGTCCTGGCCGCGCTCGGCTGGCAGGACCTGGTCCCGCTCACCCTCTGCCCGGCCGACGCCGGCGGCCGCGGCCGCCCCTACCCCGACCTGGTCCTCACCGCGCTGCTGCGCACCCGGGCCACCGACTCCGTCCAGCGGGTCGCGGTGGCCGGCGACACGTCGTACGACATGCTCTGCGGCCGACGGGCCGGCGCCTCGGTCGTCGCCGGCGTGCTCACCGGCGCCCACGACGCGGCGCAGCTGGCATCCGCCGGCGCCACCCACGTCCTGGGCTCGGTCGCCGAACTGCCCGCGCTGCTGGGGGTGGTGTGAGATGACCGCCCCAGCCGCCGCATCTGCCCCATCTGCCGCGACCGCCGGCGCGCCCCCGGCCCGGCCCCCGTCGGGCATCCGCTTCGACCACGTCACCGTCGCCTACGGCAGGCGCGGCGAGCACCCCGTGCTGGACTCCTTCGACCTGACCGTCGAACCGGGTGAGGTGATGGCGCTGCTCGGCCCGTCCGGCTCCGGCAAGACCACCGCACTGCGGGCGGTCGCCGGATTCGTCCGGCCGGTCTCCGGGCGGGTGCTGATCGGCGGCCGGGACGTGACCGGGCTGCCGCCGCACCGGCGCGGCATCGGCATGGTCGTCCAGCAGTACGCGCTCTTCCCGCACATGAAGGTCGCCGACAACGTCGCCTTCGGCCTGCGGGCGCACAAGACCCCGCGCGCTGAGATCCCCGGCCGGGTCGCCGAGGCGCTGGAGATGACCGGTATGGCCGCCTACGCCGGCCGGCACCCCCGCGAGCTCTCCGGCGGCCAGCAGCAGCGGGTCGCCATCGCCCGGGCCCTGGCCATCCGCCCCGGCGTGCTGTTGCTGGACGAGCCGCTCTCCGCCCTCGACGCCCAGCTGCGCTCCGGCATGCTCGCCGAACTCGCCCGCCTGCACCGGGAGTTGCCCGATGTCTCGGTCCTCTACGTCACCCACGACCAGGTCGAGGCGCTGACCCTGGCCGACCGGATCGCGGTGCTTCAGGCGGGCCGGCTGCGCGAGTGCGGCACCCCGCGGGAGCTCTACCGGCGCCCGCGCAGCGAGTTCACCGCCTCCTTCGTCGGCACCGCGAACCTGCTGCCGGTCACCGTGCGCGGCGACGGCGTCGACTTCGGCGGGCGCAGGCTGGCCGTGCCCGTGGGGGAGGGGGCGGCCACGGGCGCCGCCGCGACCCTGTGCGTACGGCCGCATCTGGTCGGCCTGGGGGACGGCGACGGCACCGGCAACACCCTGCGCGGCACGGTCACCGACGTGCAGTGGCGCGGCGCCACCCACCGGCTGCAGGTGTCCGTCGACGGCCACCGCGTCCTGGCCGACGTGCGCGAACTGCGCCGTCCCCCGGCACCGGGAGACGAGGCCGCGCTGCACTTCGCGCCACAGGACGCGGTGCTGATACCGGCCGGGCTCACCGATGCCGCCGCGCGGCGCGAGGACGGTGCGTGACATGGCCGTCGACAAGGCAGCGGCAGCGGCGCGCACTCCGGTGGCGCCGGCGCGGCGCACCCGCCCGGCGAAGGCCGGGGCCGCCCTGTGGGCCCTGCCGCCCGTCGCCGCCCTCGCCCTGGTCTTCCTCTACCCCCTGGCCCTGGTGGTGTGGCAGTCCCTCACCCCCGACGGCGCCGGCCCCTCCACCGCCCCGTACGCGGAGGTCTTCGCCGAGGCGTCCTTCCGCGACGCCCTGACCACCACCGTGCTGATCGCCGCCGGCGCCACCGCCGGCGCGCTGCTGCTGGGCCTGGCGCTCTCCCTCGTGATCGCCTTCGTCCCGCTGCCCGGCGGCCGGGCGCTGGGCCGCTTCATCGACGTCTTCCTGGCCTTCCCCTCCTTCCTGATCACCCTCGCCCTGCTGTTCCTCTACGGCACCGTCGGTGTGGCCAACGGCCTGTGGACGGACGTGACCGGCGCCGCCCACGGGCCGCTTGCGTTCCTCCACACCCCCTGGGGCGTCCTGCTGGCCGAGGTCACCTACTTCACCCCGTTCGTGATGCGCCCGCTGCTCGCCGCCTTCGCGCAGATGGAGACCGGTCAGCTGGAGGCCGCCGCGTCGCTGGGCGCCCGGCCGTGGCGGATCGTGCGGACGGTGATCCTGCCCGAGGCGCTGCCGTCACTGGCGGCGGGCGGCGCGCTGGTGCTCGTCCTGTGCCTCAACGAGTTCGGCATCGTGCTCTTCACCGGCGCCAAGGACGTCGTCACCCTCCCGATGCTCGTGTACACCAAGGCGATCCTCGACGGCGACTACACCGGGGCCTGCGTCGTCGCCGTCGTCAACATCGCCCTGTCCGTCGCGCTCTACGCCCTCTACCGGACCGTGATGTCCCGTACGGGCGGCCGAGCCGGCCCGCACACCGGAGGTGCCCCCCACCGTGCTGGTGCATAGCCGGACCGCCCGCCGGGCCGTCCACATCCTCTTCCTCGCCCTCTTCGTCCCCGTCTTCGCCCTGCCCCTCCTGGTGATCGTCGGTGCGTCCCTCGCGACCAACTGGAGCGGCGCCCTGCCCTCCGGCGCGACCCTGACCCACTATCAGGACATCGCCCGGGGCGACGCGCCCGACGCCCTGCTCACCAGCGTCCTGACGGCCCTGGCGGCGAGCGCCGCCGCACTCACCGCCGGCACCTGGGCCGCCCTGGCCGCCGAGAAGCTGGGCCGCCGCGCCCGCCGCCTCCTCGACGGCCTCTTCCTCCTCCCCGTCGCCGTGCCCTCCGTCGTGGTGGGCCTCTCCCTCCTCGTCGCCTTCTCCCGGCCCCCGTTCCTGCTCAACGGCACGCCCCAGATCGTGGTCGTCGCCCACACCGTGCTGGTCACCGCCTTCGCCTACCAGTCCGTGACGGCCGCGCTGGCCCGTCTGGACCCGGCGTACGAGCAGAGCGCGGCCGGCCTCGGCGCCCGGCCCGCCGTCGTCCTGTGGCGCATCAGGCTCCCCCTGCTGCTGCCGTCCCTCACCGCGGCCGCCGGCCTCTGCTTCGCCCTGTCCATGGGCGAGGTGAGCGCCACGATGATGCTCTATCCCCCCGACTGGACGCCCCTGCCCGTCCAGATCTTCGCCTCCACCGACCGCGGCTCCCTCTTCGTGGGCGCCGCACTCGCGGTGACCTTGATGGCCACCACTCTGCTCGCCCTCCTCGGCGTCTCCCGTATCCGCACCCGAGCCACCTACCGCTGAGTCCCACACCCGTGCACTTACCAGGAGTTGCTACGCCATGTCCGCTGCCCCCGCCCTCCGCAAGCCGCTCGCCGCCTGCTGCGGCGCCCTCGCCCTCGCCGCCGCGCTCACCGCCTGCGGCGGCGCCTCCGGCGCCGACCCGAACGCCAAGGAGATCACCGTCTACAGCGCCGACGGCCTCAAGAGCGAGAACGGCGACGGCTTCTACGACCAGGTCTTCAAGGACTTCGAGAAGAAGACCGGCATCAAGGTCAACTACGTCGAGTCCGGCTCCGGCGCGGCCGTCCAGCGCCTGGCCCGCGAACGCGCCAACACCAAGGCGGACGTCGTCGTCACCCTCCCGCCCTTCATCCAGCAGGCCGACGGCAAGGGCCTGCTCCAGGTCTACCGCCCCAAGGGCGCGGACCAGGTGGCCGCCGGCGACAAGAGCCCGACCGGCAAGTGGACCGCGATCGTCAACAACTACTTCTGCTTCGTCTACAACAAGAAGGAACTGGCGAAGGCCCCCGCCACCTGGCACGACCTGCTGGACGACAGGTTCGCGCACAAGCTGCAGTACTCCACGCCCGGAGTCGCCGGTGACGGCACCGCCGTCCTGATCAAGGCCCTGCACGACTTCGGCGGCCGGGGCCCGGCCATGAAGTTCCTCGGCAGACTCCAGGCCAACAACGTCGGCCCGTCCTCCTCCACCGGCCAGCTCGCCCCCAAGACGGACAAGGGTGAACTCCTGGTCGCCAACGGCGACGTCCAGATGAACTTCGCCAACATGAAGTCGATGCCGAACCAGGGCATCTTCTTCCCCGCGGCCGCGCCCGGCGCCCGGCCCACCACCTTCGCGCTGCCCTACGCCGCCGGTCTGGTCAAGAACGCCCCGCACCGCGCCAACGCCGAGAAGTTCCTGGACTACCTGCTCTCCGAGCCCGTCCAGCGCCAGGTCTCCGCCATCGGCGGCGGCTTCGCCGCCCGCAAGGACACCAGGCCCACCGACCCCAACGCCAAGGCCCTGGCCCGGCTCATGGCCGGCGTGGAGGTCTTCCAGCCCGACTGGAACGACATCGACAAGAACCTGGACTCGTACGTGGACGCCTGGAAGACGGCCACGAACAGCTGACCCCCGGCCCCCGGCCCGTGCCCCTCCCCTCGGGGGCGGGGCACGGGCCCCCTCGGGAAGCCGATCGCCGGGGTCGGGAGAACGGCCGCTGACTTAGGGTGGGGGCGTCGGCCGTACGTACGACACGTGGGACAGGCGTATGGCCCACCGCGCGTGCGGGAGGCGGTCGGCGCACCTGGTCATCACGCACGGCAGGAGTCCGGCAGTGGCAGAGCGCAAGCCGATCGAGTCATGGCTCACCGACATGGACGGCGTCCTGATGCACGAGGGCGTCCCGGTCCCCGGGGCGGACGCCTTCATCAAGCGGCTGCGCGAATCGGGCAAGCCCTTTCTCGTGCTGACCAACAACTCCATCTACACCCCGCGTGACCTGCACGCCCGGCTGAGCCGGATCGGGCTGGACGTGCCCTGGGAGTCGATCTGGACGTCCGCGCTGGCCACCGCGCAGTTCCTGGACGAGCAGCGGCCCGGCGGCACCGCCCACGTCATCGGGGAGGCCGGCCTGACCACCGCCCTGCACGACATCGGCTACGTCCTGACCGACCACGCCCCCGACTACGTCGTCCTCGGCGAGACCCGGACCTACTCCTTCGAGGCGCTGACGAAGGCGATCCGGCTGATCAACGACGGGGCCCGGTTCATCGCGACGAACCCCGACGAGACCGGCCCCTCGCCCCAGGGGCCGCTGCCCGCGACCGGGTCGGTGGCCGCGCTGATCACCAAGGCGACGGGCGTCGAGCCGTACTTCGTCGGCAAGCCCAACCCGCTGATGATGCGGCACGGGCTCAACGTCATCGGCGCCCACTCCGAGACCTCCGCGATGATCGGCGACCGGATGGACACCGATGTGCTGGCCGGCCTGGAGGCGGGGATGGAGACCTTCCTCGTGCTGACGGGCCTGACCCGGCCCGAGGAGATCGACCGGCACCCGTTCCGGCCGTCCCGGGTCGTGGACTCGATCGCGGACCTGGTCGACCTGGTCTGACGCGGTCCGGCGGCCGGGCCACCCGAACGGCGCAGTCGCGGGCCGCACCGGGATGCGGCCGGGCGCGCGCGGGCGGACCTTCGGAATTATCGGAGGTTCACCATGCGCGCACCGCAATACGCTCTCTGTGCCGCGGTCGCGGCCTGCGCGGTGACGACGGCGCCCGCGTACGGCGGGGAGGCACGCGGCGCCGGGGCCGAAGCGGTCCACGTCGCCCCGGCCGCCCCCGCCCCTGGGCGCGAGGTCACACCGCCCGCCGGGGACGGCTCCGCGGGGCCGGCCGCCGGCGACCGGACACCTGCCGGCCCGCCCACCAAGGTCACCCAGCGCGGCGAACTGAGCAGCACGTCGGCCGTCGGCCTGGTGCTGGCCGGCGGCGCCGTCCTCGTCGTCGCGGGGCAGCTGCTGCGACTGCGGCTGCGACTGCGCCGCGAGCGGCAGGGCGGCGAGGCCGATGAGAGCTGACGAGGACGGGCGTCGCCGCACCGGGCGGCTGCTGGCCGGTGCGGCCTGGACGGTGCTGCTGCTGGCGGGGTGGCTGTGGGGGCGCGGGGTGCCGGACGGGGCGGCCGCGCGGCACGCCACGACCGGCGATGTCGCCGCCGTGGGGCGCCCGTCGCCCCACCGGAGCGCCGTGCACCGTTTCGATCCCCACCAGGCCTGCGCGGGCCACCGACACGGGCGCCGCGCACTCCGGTTGTTCAGCGTCGGCGGCGTCGGCGGCGACGGCCGTGGTGGCGACGGCGTCCGCGCCGAACGGGCGGGTGACGGGGACCTGGTCCTGCTGTCCGCCTGCCTGACGGAGCGTCAGTAGGCCTCTCGGGCGCCGGAGGCGACCCGCGGCCGAGCCGCGGCGGGCGCCCTACGACCGGCAACCGCGACCTCCTACGGCCGGCATTCGTCAAGCGCGGTAGCCACCTGTGGACGGACTGTCCACAGCCCGGCTCCGGCGCGCGGCCGTGTGCCACGATGGATCCGGCCGGTGGTCTCGCGCCGGCCGGATCAGTGCTCCGAGGGGGGAGTGGATGTACGGCGATCTTCGATGGGCTGCCGGGAGCGGGCCGCCGGCCCCGGGCCGCGACCGGTGGCGTACGGCGCGCGGCGGCACGGTGCCGCGCACGGCGGTGGTGGGGGCGCTGGCCGCGCTGCTGCTGGCCGGCTGCTCCTCGTCGGACGGCGACGGCGACGACCGGGTCCCCGGCAGACCGGGGCAGCGCCCCAAGTCCGTCGCCCCGTACTGGGTCAACCCCGACAGCAAGGCGGCCCGTCAGGTCTCCGCGTACGGCAAGGACGGCAAGGCCGCCGACGCCCGGCTCGTCGACCGGATCGCCGCGCAGCCGGTCGCCGAGTGGATCGGCGTCGACGACCCGCAGGGCGAGGCCCGCGGCTTCACCCAGGCGGCCGCCAAGGCCGACCGCGAGGCGCTGCTGGTCCTCTACAACATCCCGCACCGCGACTGCGGCCGCTACTCCCAGGGCGGCGCCGCCGACGGCAACGCCTACCGCGCCTGGCTGGACGGCGTCCTCAAGGGCATCGGCGACCGCGCCACCACCGTCGTCCTGGAGCCCGACGCCCTGCCGCACATCGCGGACAAGTGCACCCCGCAGCAGTTCCACGAGGAGCGCTACGCCCTGCTGACCGAGGCCGTCGGCAAGCTCAAGGCGCTCCCGCACACCAAGGTCTATCTGGACGCCGGCAACCCCCACTGGATCAAGGACCCGGGCGCGATGGTCGAACCGCTCAAGCGGGCCGGCATCGACCGTGCCGACGGCTTCGCACTGAACATCTCCAACTACCAGACCACGCAGGAGAACGCGAAGTACGGCAAGCGGCTCTCCGCCCTCGTCGGCGGCAAGCCCTTCGTCATCGACACCAGCCGCAACGGCAACGGCCCGGCCCCCGGCGGCGACGACCGGGAGAACTGGTGCAACCCACCCGGCCGCGCCCTGGGCACCCCGCCCACCACCAAGACCGGCGACCCTCGGATAGCCGCCTACCTCTGGATCAAGCGCCCCGGAGAGTCCGACGGCACCTGCAAGGGCGGCCCGAAGGCGGGGGCCTGGTGGCCGAAGTACGCCCTGGAGCTGGCCCGCGGTGCGAAGTAGCCGGCCTCGGGCCGGACGCCGGGCGCGGTAGCCGACCGCGGCCGGCCGCGACGGAGGCGGGGGCGGCCGCCGGCGACCGCCCCCGCCCCGTACGGCACGGCCGGCCGGCTACTTCTGCCCCGCCACGGGAACGTGGATCCATACCGCCTTCGACGGTGTGCCCGCCCCGTCCACCGCGTTGAGCATGTACCACCCCGGCGGCACCAGCGACGGGTCCTTGGGCAGCGTGACCGTCACGCCGTCCTTGCCCTTGGTCACCGTGAAGTCCAGCGCGATCGACCGCTGTTCGATGTTGGTGACATGGGTGAAGGAGCCGGGCCGGATCAGCCGCATCTTCTTGATGGCGTCGGCATGCGGGGCGCCGAACGTCGCGGTGCCGCCGAGCGCGACGGTCTTGGCGGCACCGCCCGAGGACGTCAGCTCGGGGCGCGACTTCCGGAAGAGGTAGGGCGGCGTGTAGAGGTCGATCTGCTGCTGGAAGACGCCCGGCTTGGTGTTGTCCTTGTCGGCGTACAGCGAGTCGGAGCCGAAGGTCATCACCCGGCCGTCCGGCAGCAGCAGCGCGCCCGAGTGGTAGTTGCGACCCACCAGCGGGTCGGCCACCTGCCGCGCGGTGTTGGACGCCGGATCGTAGATCTCCGCCTTGAGCACGTTGGAGTCGCTGCGTCCGCGGTAGTCGCCGGAGCCGTTCGTGGTCAGCACCGAGTCGTCCGGCATGATCACGCTGCTCGGGTAGCGGGCCTTGGCGTAGAGCGGCGGCCCGTCCTTGAAGCGCGGTGCGGGGGCGTGCAGGTCCACGATCCGGGTCTTGTCCGTCGACCGGGGGTCCTCGCCGACCCCGCCGCCGCCCAGCACCATGTACCGCTGGTTCTGCGCGGGCGGCAGCAGCACCGACATCGACGTCTCCAGGATCTTCGGATCGCTCATCCCGGGCACGACCTGGAAGGTGTTGGACTTCAGGTCCCAGATGCCGGGAGTGCGGCCGATGTTGTCCGGGCCGTAGCCGGCGTTGGAGCCGGTGTAGAAGATCCGGCCCCGGTCGGTGAGGAAGAGCGCGGGGTAGGTCGGGAAGAAGCGCTGCCGGGGGAGGTAGCTCCACTTCTTCGTCGCCGGGTCGTAGATCTCCTGCTTGCCGGGGACGACCTGCCCGATCTCGTCCAGTCCGGAGACCGAGAGGACCTTGCCGTCCTGAAGGGTGGTCAGCGTCGGGTACCAGCGGGCCTCGTTCATCGGGTCGACGGGGACGTAGCGCTCGGCCACCGGGTCGAACTCGAAGGAGTCCTTGATGCCCTGGAAGTCCTTCTTGTCGAAGGACAGCTTCTGTGCGATGCCGTAGAAGTTGTGGGCGTCGGTGCCGGTCAGGCCGCGGATGCGGTAGTTGTCCTGGGCGCCCGTGGAGTGCGCCGGGCCGTTCTTGAGCGCCTCGACGTAGACCCGGGCCTCGCTGTGGGTGACGGTCACCTTGCCGGTCACCGGGTCCTTGGTCTTCTTCGCCCGCGGCACCACGACCGGGTCCTTCGAGGTGAAGGTCTTGCCGTTCTGCTTGCCGGTGAAGAGCGTGCCGGCCGGGAAGGTTCGGGGGCCGTCCGGGTTCTCGTTGTAGATGATCATGAGGCCGCCGGCCTTCTTCACATCGCCCTGCAGCTTCTCGTAGCGCTGCGTCCCCCCGGCGACCAGCAGCTTGCCGTCCGGGAGCTGGGTGTGCCCGGCGCAGAAGAGGTCCTTGGGCGTGGGGATGTTCTTGAAGGTGTTCTTCTCCGGGTCCCACAGCACCGTACGGAAGGACTTGGCCCTGAAGTTCGCGGCGTTGTTGCCGGAGCCGGCGACCAGCAGCACCTTCCCGGTGTGCAGCAGGGCCGCGTGGATGGTGTTGATGCGGTACTTGTCGGGGACGTCGACGACGTCCCAATGGCCGTTCGCCGCCTTGTACTCGGGCTCGTTGATCTTGTACTGGTGGTACTGCTCCGAGGCGAAGCCGTAGAGGGCCGGCCCGTTCATCCCGGCCAGCGCCAGCACCACCGCGGTCGCTATCGCCACTCTGCGGGTGCGACGGCTCGGACGGTACTTCATGTGTGACGTCCCCCAAGGGCGATCTGCATGGTCTGTTCGGTGGAGGCGGGCTGGTCGGCGGACGGGTCCGCGGGGCTCGCGCCGTCCTCGCCGCCGTCGCCGCCGGCCGCCGCCTTGCGCCGCGCCCCCCGTACGCCCAGCCGCCAGGCCGCGATCGGCGCCGCCGTGATCAGCATCGCCAGCGACGCCCAAGTGATCATCGCCGGATGGCTGTGTCCCAGGACGAAGGAGGCGCCCAGCGAGCCCCCGAAGACGAGCAGGAAGAACAGGTGCACCCGGAAGGTGCCGAAGAGCGTGTCCGGACTGGAGGAGTCGCCCTTCGGCGTGACCACGAACTTGCTCTTGCGGCGTAGTACGGCGTCGAACAGCGACCGCGCGTAGATCGGCGCCGACAGCGCGGACATCACCATCCCTGCGACGCCGCCGGACCCCTCCGGCTCGTGCGGCGAGACGTTGTGCCGCCGGTTCCAGACGTACAGCCCGATCTGCAGCGCCGAGGCGTTGCCGTAGAGCATCATCCACACCGACGGGTCGATCTGGACACCGGAGGCCCCCAGGCCCAGGAACAGCGCGCAACTGAGCGCCGCCAGGATCCAGTTCAGCGCCGACATCGGGTAGAAGATCACCATCATGGTGTAGTTGAAGAGCCGGCCCGGCGGCAGCGTGAACGGCGCCTTCCAGAACTGCTTGAGGATCGTCTCGTACGTCCCGCGCGACCAGCGCAGCTGCTGGGTGAAGAAGTCCGTCCAGGCCGTCGGTCCCTCGCCGACCGCGAGCACGTCCGGGGTGTAGACCGACTTCCACTTCTTCCCGGTCGCCGGATTCCGGTGCCGGTGCATCTCGAAACCCGTCGCCATGTCCTCGGTGATCGAGTCGTACAGCCCGCCGATCTGCCGGAGGGCGCTGATGCGCACGGCGTTGGAGGTGCCGACGAACATCGGCGCGCCGTAGCGGTTGCCGGCCCGCTGGATCAGCGCGTGGAAGAGGAACTGCTGCGACTCCGCGGCCTTGGTGACGAAGGTGTCGTAATTGCCGTACACCTGCGGGCCGATGACGAAGCCGACGTCCGGGTCGCGGAAGAAGCCGAGCATCCGCTCCAGGTAGTTGGGCATCGGGACGTGGTCGGTGTCGACGGAGGCGAAGTAGTCGTAGTCGTCGCCGTGGGCGTCCAGCCAGGCGTTGTAGTTGCCGTGCTTGGTCTTGGCGCGGTGCGGGCCCTTGGCCTGGTTCCACTCCGGCACGCCCTTGCGGGTGAAGTGGTGCACTCCCAGGCGCCGGCAGACCTCCTTGACCTCCGGGTCGTCGCCCTCGTCCAGCAGCCAGACGTGCAGCAGACCGCGGTGGCGCACCCGTACCGCCGCCTGAAGCGTCTTGGTGACCATCGCCAGCGGTTCCTTGCCGGGGACGAAGGAGGTCAGGAAGGCGACGCGGGTGCCGCTCTCGGGTATGACCGGCACGGGGTCGCGGGCGACGAGCGTGGCGTGCGCGTTGGAGAGCACGTTCATGCACCGGAAGAACTCGATCAGCGCGATCGAGACCAGCATGACGGTGTCCAGCACCGGCAGGAACTCATACGCGGGGTAGTCGCGTTGAGTCCAGTGAGCGGGCTGCAGCAGCCAGGCGAGCAGGCCCAGCGAGACCAGCGGGGCCGCGCCGAGCAGCAGCGCCGCCCGGATGCGGTGCGGTTCGCCGGCGAGCAGCGAGCGGTAGCGGACCGTGTAGGGCTTGTCCGGATCGGGCTGGGTGAGCGGCCCGGCCAGCCGGCTGTAGTGCTCGTAGTCGTAGCGCGGCAGCGGCTTGCGCTGGATCCGCCGCTGCCAGTGCTGGCGTGGCACGCGCAGGCGTGCCGTGGCGGACGAGTCGTACGACTGCTGCGGCCGGGCGCCGTCAGGCGGCGACGTCATGAGTCCATCCCCCCACAACGCAGAACGGGCTGCGTGCTGTTTGCTGATGGCCCGAGTCCACGGTCCCCCTCGACCGACTCGGGCTCACTGGTGTCGGCCGCCCACACCGTCAGACGGTGAAGGCCACCTTCCGGTTGCATGATGAACGCCCCCGCGACCTCCTGCCAAGCGGCGGGCTCCCCGCGTCCACATCACGCCAACCGGCGTTTCCCCTGTCCCCAACTCGCCAGGACCCGCTGCTTTCAGCCGAGTTCCCAGGTCAGGGTCCCGAACCGACCGCATGATCGCAAGGTCGTCCGAGAGGGATACGGACAAGAGTGTGCAATGCGGGACGGTGTATGGCGCAGTGCGCATCACTTGAGCCCGATGTCGGCCGCAACTGGCCGGTTTCTGGCGGCTTTTGGAGTGGTGGCCGATACCGCCCACTCGGCTTCGTCATGCACTCCGGTTCGTAAAGCGATTCCCAGGCATGGGCAAAGTCGCCGACTGGAAAGGCACAAAGGAAAGTTGACGGACCGGAGGCGGCATGGCCGACGACATGCATATCGATGCGGCGCAGCTGAACAAGCTGAACGAGCTGGGCAAGGGCTTTGAGGCCCATACGTACGATGTGGAGCAGTATGTAAAGGAATTCACTGGCAAAACCGGTGATGAACGGATCCATGATGGGTTCGGCCTGCTGACCGAACCCGAGGAAGCGGCCTCTGCCTACATCAAATTGGCTGAACACATGACCAAGTCGCTGGGTAATCTGCATCGCCCTCTCGACGCCATCGGCAGACCGTCGCCCGTGCCGGTAATGGCAGCGTTTGCCGGTCGAAACGGGGGCACGGTACGCGGGTGGCTCTGTCTCCGGTGTCGGCACCAGCGTGATCATTGGTAAAGGACCCGAATGGCGTGACAATGCCGTCAACGCCGGTCACGAGGCACTGGGCGGCGCCGGCGCGGGCGCCCTCATCGGCGGCCGCTTCGACGGCGGTCTGGCGGAGAGCGCGGTATCGGGCGCGCTGGGCGGATCCGGCGCCGGCGTCGTCGGCGACCTCGCCGACAACGCGATCAAGGGGGAGGGGGACGACCCCACCGATGAGCGCCGGAGCGGTACGGCTCGGCCCCGGCGTGACCGCGGTGGGGCTGCCGGGCTCGTCGTGCTCACGGCCGGCTGGCTCTTCCTGGACGCGGGAGCGGTCCGTACGGCCGCGGGCCGGACCGCCCGCGCCGCACGGCTCCCGCTGGACCTGGGCGCGGATCACCGCCGTCGCTCTCGCCGTCCCCACCTCCCTGGTGCTCTTCGGCAGCCTGGGCGCCGGCGACCCGGCACGCGGCGCCACGGCCGCCCGGATCGCCGACGCCGACCATGTGATCAAGGAGCTGCCGGTCGTCGCCGTGACCCGCTCCGCCGTCGAGGCCCAGCTCACCGGGCGCACCCCGACCCCCGGCGTCCCGGTCGGCGTGCTGCTCGGCGCGATCGTCTCGGTGGCCGCCGCCGGGGCACTTGCTCCTGCCGGTGGACGGCGGATGGCGCGTCTGGACGGCCGTGGCGGACGCCCTCGCACCGCTCCTCGTCTGGAGGGTCGCGGGTCTGTTCACCGCTCCGGCCGCCAAGGGGGCGGCCGCGGAGGCCGAGGCGGGCCCGGCCGCCTGACCGGTCCGCATCCGCCATATGACTGAGGGCCCCTCGCATGGCGAGGGGCCCTCAGTGTTACGTGCGCCGCCAGGGACTCGAACCCCGGACCCGCTGATTAAGAGTCAGCTGCTCTAACCAACTGAGCTAGCGGCGCGCGCTGACCTGAAGAACTTTACACGACCTCGGGGCGTGCTCCGTACCCAGAACCGGGTCGCCCACGCACTCGGCTTCTGTGACCCCCGTCACTCACGCCCTGCGCCCCAAAGGCGGCCCTACCGCACGCAGCCCCCTCCCGCACGGGCCGGAAGTCCCGCGATCTTGGGACCTTCGGCTGCCGGGCCGCCCGAATTGCTCTGTGAGGATCGAGTTCGGGGAGTCCGTGGCGTAGGTCAGCAGTTGCCCCGTCAACATGCGATATCTCCTGCCGGTTGAGAGGCTGAGGCGCGTACCGGGGTGCGGGGACGAAGCGAACGAGAAGGGGGCCGGCCATGGCGTCCGTCACTCCTCCCGCGTCTCCCGCAACCCCACCCACCACAGCAACGTCTGCCAGGACGCGCGCCCCGGACCGGGTCCCCGGGACTCGCCCCTCCGTCGGAAAGGTTGATCGTCATGGTGTCGACAGCCAAGCGCACCCTTGAGATGCGGCTCCTCCTCGGGCCGGACGACGCCGTTACGGTGGCCGGCCGGTTCGGCTACCGCAGCGACCGCCCGTACGAGGTCGAGGTCGCCTTCCTCAGCCGCGGTCGCACGGTCTCGACCTGGCGGTTCGCCCGCGATCTGCTGCTGGAGGGGTTGTCCGGCGAAGTGGGGGAGGGGGACGTACGGGTGTGGTCCTTCCGCCGGCCGGGCGACGTGCGCCGCGTCCACATGGAGCTGTCCACCGGCGACTCGGTGTGCGAGCTGTCCGTGCGCGCCAGCGAGCTGACCGCCTGGCTGGAGCAGACGGCGGCGATCGTGCCGCCCGGCCGCGAGGACCGCTTCCTCGACATGGACACCCACCTGGCCCGGCTGCTGGCGGGGAAGTGCTGATGGGGGGCACGGCGATGATGACGACGGCCATGGACGAGGTGGCGGCCGAGGCCGCGCGGGCGACGCACGGCGCGCCGCGGGCGGTGACCGCTCCCGGCCCGGAGGGCGGCGCCCGGTCCGGCCCGCCCATACCCGCGCCCGGCTCCGGCATACCCCCCGCCACCGCGGATCCCGCCGCCCCCGCGCCCCACGACCCCTGCGCACACGGCTTCCTGCCCGAGCGGCCGCCGGTCCGTTCCATGATCGGGACCTGGACCAGGCTGGACGCCATGGCGCGGGCGGCCGCGGTCGCGCCCGACCGGGAGGCCGCGATCGCCCTGGTCGAACGCGCCCGCCGGGACGACGAGTTGTCCGCGCTGCGGCAGCGGGTCTCCCGCCTCTCCCTGCGCAACGCCGAGGCGGCCGCCATGCGGATCGCGGTCGTCGCGGTCTCGTGCGGATGGTGCGGGCTCGATCCGCAGGCGCCGGCCGCCCGCCAGGTCGCCGACGAGGCGTTCCTCGACCTGTGGGCGGCGATCGCGCACCGCATCGACCACGACCAGTTCGTCGCGCTGCCCACCCTCGCCCTCCACAACTGGGCCCCCGAACGCAAACCGCGTCGCCATATCCCCATCGACCAGCTGGCCCGCACCGAAGCGCTGGTACCGATCGTGCGCTGGGCCCCGGAGGGCCAGCCGCTCAGCCGGCTCGACCGGCTGATGCTGGCCGCGACCCGGCTGGAGGCGCACGGGATCTGGCTCTTCCGGCTCGCCGAGACCCTCGCCGGCCGTTCGCCCGACGACTCCTCCACCCCCACGGCGCTGCGCCGCCTGGTCCGCGTCCAGCACGCCCTGCGCGCCCAGCTCCACGCCGAGGCGGCGGAACTGGCGGCCGCGCCCGCGACGCCGCAGCAGCGGGCCGTGCTCGCCGCGCTCGCCGAACAGGGCGCCCTGGAACCCCCGGTGCTGCAGGCCGCCGACGCGGTGCTGGGCATCGGCGGCCGCCGCGTGGGCGACGGCCGGCGTCAGCTGCTGCGCCGCCACCTCCCCGCGCAGCACCGCGCCTGGCTCAGCGCGATGGACCGGCACTGCGCCCCCGTACGCACCCTCGCCCACCGCGGCGGTCCCGACGCGGCCGTCTACCGCGAGGCCCAGGAGTCGCTGATCGCCCTGCGCCGCACGTACACGGCGCTGGTGCAGGCCGCCGCCCGCCCCGCGACGGACCCGTTCCCGGCGGCCGCCTGACGCCCCGCCCGCCCGACCCGGCCGTCGGTCGGGGACCGGACACTGTCATTGGTCTGGACATGACCAGTGACAGTGTCTAGTGTGCCGCTTGGTCTAGACCGCGCTTCCCGCACCTCCCTCCTCAGCTCACGGAACCTCCCCCACGTTCTTCAGGAGCGAAGCATGCGCAAAAAGATCAGCGCTGCCGTGATCGGTCTCGGTGTCCTCGGCGTCTCCCTGCTCTCCACGGGCAGCGCCGCCAGTCACGGCTACAGCGACGCACCCCCCAGTCGGCAGGCGCTCTGCGCCCAGGGCGCCGTCAAGGACTGCGGCGCGATCCAGTACGAGCCGCAGAGCGTCGAGGCCCCCAAGGGCTTCCCGGCGGCCGGCCCCGCCGACGGCAAGATCTGTTCCGGCGGCCATGAGAACTTCGCCGAGCTGGACGACCCGCGCGGCGGCAAGTGGCCCGGCACCGCGCTCTCCCCGGGCCAGGGCTACACCTTCACCTGGCGGCTGACGGCACGCCACGCCACCACCGACTTCCAGTACTTCATCACCAAGGACGGCTACGACCCGAGCAAGCCGCTCACCCGCGCCGACCTCGAACCCGAGCCGTTCATGACGGTCCCCATGGGCGGCGCGCGGCCGGGCGAGACCGTCCAGCACCAGGGCACCGTCCCCACCCAGAAGTCCGGCCGGCACCTCATCCTGGGCGTCTGGAACATCGCCGACACCGGCAACGCCTTCTACGCCTGCTCGGACGTCGATCTCTCCTGACCCGAAGACGGGCCTGCCCGCCTCCCCCGTGAGGCAGGCCCGGACACAACGAAGTGGGCGTTCCCGGAGAACCGGAAACGCCCACTTCCTACGTGCGCCGCCAGGGACTCGAACCCCGGACCCGCTGATTAAGAGTCAGCTGCTCTAACCAACTGAGCTAGCGGCGCGCGCTGACGAAAGAAATACTACCTGGTCGAGAGGGGTGCTCGTGACCACCGTCCGTGGGGCCGCCCCCGCCCCGCTCAGATCGCCAGCGACAGCAGCACCGGCGCGGCCTTGCGGTTGAGGGTGTCGGCCGCCTGGCGCAGGCGATGGGCGTGCTCCAGCGGCATGGACAGCGCGAGGCAGCCGACCGTCGAGCCGGCCGTGATCGGTACGGCCGCGCAGACCGTACCGACGGCGTACTCCTGAAGATCCAGGACGGGGACCGTCGGCGGCTGGCTGTCGAGCTTGTGGAAGAGGACCTTCTCGTTGGTGATCGTCCGGGAGGTGAGCCGGGCGGTCTTGTGCCGGGAGAGGTGGTCCTTGCGCCCGTCGTGGTCGAGCTGCGCGAGCAGGCACTTGCCGACCGCGCTGGCGTGCGCCGTGCGGTGGAACTCGGCCCATTCGTTGACCTTGGGGGCCAGCGGTCCGTCGGCGTAGTGGAGGATCTTGACCTCGCCGTCGATGTACCGGCTGATGTAGACCGCCGCGCCGACCGAGTCGCGCAGCTGGTCGAGGGTCAGCTGCAGCTTGTCGCGCAGGGCCCGGTCGCGGTCGCCGCCCGACCCCAGGAGCAGGAGCGATTCACCGACGACATACGCCCCGTCGGTGAGCTGCTCCGCATAGCCCTCGCGCCGCAGCATCGACAGCATGTGGGCGAGCTGGCCCGGGGGCAGGCCGGTCTCCCGGGCGATCTGCGCATCCGTCACGCCACCGGCGTGCCTGGAGATCGTTTCGAGCACGCGAAGGGCGTACTGCACCGAATGGAACGGCGCGGTCGGCTCGGGCTTCAGCGCCACGGTGTCCCCCTAGCAGGTTGTTACCGCTTGCGTCGTGACCGCGCTGAGCGGCACGGTCGGCACATGCGCGACCGCGCCCGGACAACGAGGCTGCTATCACGATAGCGGTCAACGGCCCTCGATGGAGGGGGTCTTGACTGAAAAGCAGTGCGTCTCGGTTTTCTGTACAGGGGCTTGAGACTCTGGCATATGCCAAGGTCACGAAGCCGGGCGCCGGGGTGCCGCACGCTCCGGTGTCACCCGGTCGCGCCGGGGCGGAACCGCGTGAGGACCCCCCGGAGGGTGCGGAATCGGCCATTTCCGCGGCCGGTTCCGTCATGTGCCCCGAGCGCCGGTTCAGGACGTCGTCATCGCCTTCTCGCCACGGGCGCCCTCGGTCCTGCCGCCGGCCGGGCGTGCGGGGCGTACCGGAAGGAGAGAGGTGGTGCGCCCCGGGCGGGACACACCACCTCTCTCACCACGCCGATGGCGCGCGGTTCACAGCACGGCGCTCAGGAACTCCCGGGTGCGTTCGTGCTCCGGCTCGGTGAAGATCTTCTCCGGGGAACCGGACTCGATGACCCGGCCGGCGTCGAACATCAGGACGTCGTCGGAGATGTCCCGGGCGAAGTTCATCTCGTGGGTGACGCACAGCATCGTGATGTCCGTGGTGTGCGCGATGTCCCGCAGCACGTCCAGCACACCGGCCACCAGCTCCGGGTCGAGCGCCGAGGTCACCTCGTCCAGCAGCAGCACCTGCGGGCGCATCGCCAGCGCGCGGGCGATGGCGACCCGCTGCTGCTGGCCGCCGGAGAGCTGGGTGGGGTACTTGTCGAGGTGCTCGGTCAGCCCCACCAGGTCCAGCAGCTCGCGGGCCCGTTCCTCGGCGGCGTCCTTGCTCATGCCCAGGACGTGCACCGGCGCCTCGGTGATGTTGCGCAGCACCTTCATGTTGGGGAAGAGGTTGAACTGCTGGAACACCATCCCGATGTTCTTGCGGACCTCCCGGGTGTGCTTCTCCCCGGCCGGTACGAGCTTGCCGCCCTTCTCCTCGTGCGTCAGGTACTCGCCGCCCACCTTGATGGTGCCCTCGTCCGGCTTCAGCAGCGTCATCAGCAGCCGCAGGATCGTGGTCTTGCCGGATCCGGACGGGCCGATGAGGGTGACGTGCTTGCCCGAGGAGACGGTGAAGTCCAGCGCGTCCAGGACGGTGTTGGCCCCGAAGCGCTTGGTGACGTTGTCGAAGCGGATCAGCTCGGTGCCCTCACCCGCGGGTGCGGCCGCTTCCTCGGAGTGGTCCTTGGGGGGATTGCTGTCAGCGGACAAGACGACGCTCCAGGGCTCGCAGAAGCAGGGAGGTGGGGTAGGAGATGACGACGAAGAGGATGCCGACGACGGTGATCGGCTCCAGGTAGTCGAAGGTGGTGGCGCTGATGCTGTTCGCCTGGAAGAGCATGTCGGCGACGGTGATGCCGGCCAGCATCGGCGTGTCCTTGAACATCGCGATGACGTAGTTGCCGAGCGCGGGCACCACCCGGCGGAACGCCTGCGGCAGGATCACCGCGATCCAGGTGCGCCGGCGCGGCAGGCTCAGCGCCGTGGCGGCCTCCCACTGGCCGGGCGGCACGCCGTCGATGCCGGCGCGGTAGACCTCGGCGGTGTACGTCGAGTAGTGCAGGCCCAGACCGATCACGCCCGTGGTCAGCGGCGCGAAGGTCAGCCCCCAGCTCGGCAGCACGAAGAACAGGAAGAACAGCTGCACCAGCAGCGGGGTGTTGCGGATGAACTCGACGACGGCGCTGACCGGCCAGGTCACCCAGCGGCTCGGCGAGCGCAGGGCCAGCGCCCACACCAGCCCGAGCGCGAAGGCCACCAGCGAGCCGTAGATCGTCGCCTGGACGGTGATCCACAGCCCCTTGAGGAGGTCGGGCATGATCTCGCCGATGTAGCTCCACGACCAGTTGTTCACGGCTTACCTCCGGTGGCCAGTGCCTCGGGTCCCTGCTTCTCGACGGGCAGCTTGCGGGAGAACCAGCCCTCGCCCTTGGGCACCGCCCGGCCGACCGAGGCCTTGGCGCGGCGCTCCAGCACCCGCATGACCCGGGTCACCAGGAACGCGACCACGAAGTACAGCACGAGGATGATTCCGTAGACCTGGGCGCTCTGGCCCGTCGACAGCCGGGCCAGCTTGGCCTGGAAGGTGAGCTCGCCGATGGACAGCAGCGACGCCAGCGCGGTGCCCTTGAGCAGCTCGATCAGCAGGTTGTTGAACGGCGGCATCATCTCGGGAACGGCCTGCGGCAGCAGCACCTTGCGCAGCCGCTGCCAGGGCGAGAAGCTCAGCGCGATGGCCGCCTCCCGCTGGGCGGCCGGCACCGCCTGGAGGGCGCCGCGCACGATCTCGGAGCCGTACGCGCCGTACGACAGGCCCAACGCCAGCGTGCCCGCCCAGATGCCGACGAGCTGCCAGCCCAGCAGCGGCAGCGCGAAGAACAGCCAGAACATCAGTACCAGTGCCGAGGTGCCGCGGAAGAACTCCACATACACACCGGACAGGAAGCGGACGATCCACAGGCGCGAGGTGCGCGCCAGGCCGATGCCGAAGGCGACAGCGGCGGCCAGGGCGGCGCTGTAGACCATCAGCTGGACGGTGATCCACAGCCCCTCGAAGAACAGTCCCCACAGCGCAGAGGTCACTTGTTACAGAGCTCCTTCGCGGTGAGGTCGGTCATGAACTCCTCGGTGAAGCCGTACGGCTTGGCGATCCGCAGCAGCTCGCCGCTCTTCTTCATCTTGTGCAGCTCGCGGTTGAAGGCGTCCCGCAGCTTGGTCTCGCCGATCCGGAAGCCGTAGCCGCCACCGTCGCGCTGGGGCTTGCCGTCGACCTTCGGGGTGAACGGCTCGGTCATCTCCACCTTGGGGTGCTGACCGGTCTTCAGGGCCTCGATCATGGTCAGGGCGGTACCGGCGAAGGCGTCGATCCGGCCCGCCTCCAGCGCCTCCATGCCGGCGATCTGGTCGCCGTAGGTCTGGATCGTGCCCTGCTTGACGCCGTTGCCGACCGCGTAGTCGATCTCCGCGTAACCGATACCGGTGCCCATGCGCAGGCCCTGTTCGGCGATGTCCGGATAGTCCTTGATCTTCTTCGGGTTCCCCTTGGGGACGAGGAAGGCGTCCTTCGACTCGTAGTCCGGGTCGGAGAAGAGCACCGCCTGGCAGCGCGCCTTGTTGATGAACATGCCCGCGACGATCACGTCGTACTGGAAGGAGTGCAGGCCGGGCACGAGCGCGCCGAACTCGACCGGCACCGGCTCGAAGTGCTTGATCCCCAGTCGCTGGAAGATCGTCTTGGCCACCGCCGGCGCCTCGCCGGTGAGCTCGCCCTTGCTGTTGATCGAGGCGTACGGTGGTTCGCTGGCGATGCCCATGCGGACCGTGCCTTTGGTGCGCAGGTCGTCGAGCAGATGGCCGCCGCCCGTGGCGCCGGTGACGTCGACGCGGGAGCAGCCGGTGGCCGCCCCGACGGCACCCGCTGCGCCGAGCGCCGCTACCCCCGCGAGCAGCGACCGGCGGCGGATGCCGCGTGTCAATTGGCCTGTGGTTTCTGTGGTGTTCCATGGTGGTGGAGCCATGGGCGCGCGGCTACCCGAACGTCTGGCGAGTATGCCGATCGTTTCCGGCCCTTGATACAAGCGGTTGGGAGTTGTGCCGTACTGTTCCATGCCGTTCCGTACGCCGGTATTGCCCCCTACGATCCGAAGCATGACCGATCGCTTCATCGAAGTCTCGCTGGACAAGCGCGGCGTGCGCTGCACGGCGAAGTTGCTCGACGACCGCGCGCCGATCACCTGCAACGCCGTATGGGACGCCCTCCCGCTCGGCGGCGACGTCTACCACGCGAAGTACGCCCGTAACGAGATCTACGCCCTGCTGGCGCCGTTCGCGCCCGAGGAGCCGCCGCTGGAGAACCCCACCATCACCCCGATCCCCGGCGACCTGTGCTATTTCACCTTCAGCGACACCCAACTGGGCACCGCGTCCTACGGCTACGAGAGCCAGGCCGAGCACCGGGGCCGCGCCACCGTCGTCGATCTCGCGCTCTTCTACGAGCGCAACAACCTGCTGATCAACGGTGACGCGGGCTGGGTGCCCGGCATCGTGTGGGGCAGCGTCGTCGACGGCCTGGACCGGATGGCCGACGCCTGCCAGGACCTGTGGCGGGCCGGCGCCCTGGGCGAGACCCTCAACTTCCGGCGGGCCTAGGCGGCGGGATCTGCGCCACCCCCGCCTCGTAGAGGGCGTGCGCGGCGCGCAGCACCAGCGCGTCCGCGTGCCGCGCACCGACCAGCTGGACGCCGATCGGCAGCCCGTCGCCGTCGACCCCGCAGGGCAGCGACGCGGCCGGCTGCTGGGTGAGGTTGAACGGGTAGGTGAACGGCGTCCAGCCCGTCCAGCGGGTGTGGCCGGATCCGGGCGGCACTTCCGCGCCGGCCTCGAAGGCGGTGATCGGTTCGGTCGGGGTCACCAGCAGGTCGTAGGCGCTGTGGAAGCGCCCCATCGCCTGGCCGAGCGCCATCCGCGTGTCGACCGCGGCCAGATAGTCCAGCGCGCTGTAGCGGGCGCCCTGCTCGCAGATCTCCCGCAGCCCCGGGTCGAGCAGCGCGCGGTCCGCGTCGTCCAGGTGCTGCACCACCCGCGCCGCACCGCTGAACCACAGCGTGTGGAACGCCTCCACCGGGTCCGCGATGCCCGGGTCGATCTCCTCGACGGACGCGCCGAGCCCGGCGAGCGTCTCGACGGCGCCCCGCACCGCCGCGGCGACCTCCGGCGCGACGGCCACATCCCAGCCGAGCGACGGGCTGTAGGCCACCCGCAGCCCGGAGACCGGACCGGCCAGCGCGTCGCGGAACGAGCCGGCGGCCGGCCCGAGCTGCGACCAGTCCCGCCAGTCCGCGCGGGTGATCACATCCATCATCAGCGCCGCGTCCGCCGCGTCGCGGGTCATCGGGCCGACGTGCGCCAGCGTTCCGAACGGGCTCGCCGGATAGTGCGGCACCCGCCCGTAGGTCGCCTTCAGTGCGAAGATCCCGCAGAAGGACGCCGGGATGCGCACCGAGCCGCCGCCGTCCGTGCCCAGGCTCACCGGCCCTGCGCCCAGCGCCACCGCCGCCGCGCTGCCGCCGCTGGAGCCGCCCGCGGTGCGCCCCGGGGCGTACGGATTGCCGGTCACCCCGTGCCGCGGGCTGTCGGTGACGCCCTTCCAGCCGAACTCCGGAGTGGTGGTCTTGCCGACGAACACCGCACCGGACTCCCGCAACCGGGCCACCGACGGCGCGTCCTCCTCCCACGGCCCCTCGGCCCGCACCGTCCGCGAACCGCGCAGCGTCGGCGCGCCCCGCGTCAGCAGGATGTCCTTGACCGTGACCGGCACGCCGTCCACCGGGCCGGCCGGCTCACCGGCCCGCCAGCGCTCCGCCGACTCCTTGGCGCCCGCCAGCGCCTCGTCCGCGTCGATCCGGGTGAAGCAGTTCGTGGCGGCCTGCGCGGCCTCGGCGCGCTCCAGGACCGCGCGGGCGGCCTCGACGGGGGAGAACTCGCCGGCCGCGTACCCGGCCGTCAGTCGGGTGGCGGTCAGGTCGGCGAGGTGGGTCGGTTCGGTGGTCATGCGTCCTCCGCGCGTCGGCCGCCCCGGGGCGGGGCGGTGGGTGGGGGGCGCCGCGCCGCGCCGCGGCCCGGCGGTCCGCGCCGTCACTGCACCGGTACGTACCCGAGCCGCTTGTCGACGACGTTGTGCAGCGGCTCGCCGGCCGACCACTGGTCGAAGTTGTCCTGGAACTGCTCGGCCAGCGCATCGCGCCAGCCCAGCGTGTCGCCGCTCATGTGGGGGGAGATGATCAGATGCGGCACGTCCCACAGCGGGCTGTCCGTCGTCAGCGGCTCGTGCTCGAAGACGTCCAGCGCCGCCGCCGCGATCCGCCACCCGCGCAGCGCCGCGACCAGGTCGGCCTCGACGACCAGCGGGCCGCGCCCGACGTTGATGAAGCGCGCCCGGGGCGGCATCCGCGCGAACGCCGCCTGGTCGAACAGGCCGCGGGTGGCGTCTGTCAGGGGCGCCGCGCAGACCACCCAATCCGCCTGGGGCAGTAGGTCGTTCAGTGCGTCACTCGGGTGTACGAAGCCGAATTGCGGGTCGTCGGACCGCGCCCGCCGGCCGACCAGATCGACCTTGACACCCAGTGCCAGGAGGGTGGTGCCGATGGCCCGGCCGATCGGCCCGGAGCCCACCACGACCGCGCGGGTGCCGCCCAGCCGCAGCGTCTCGCGGTGCTGCCAGCGCCGCTGCCGCTGCAGCTCCCAACTTCCGTAGAAGTCCTTGGCCATGGCGATCACCAGGCCGGCGACGTACTCGGCGATGGGCTGCTCGAAGACGCCGCGGGCGTTGGTCACGACCGTGTCGTCGGCGATCAGGGCGGGGCACAGCAGTCGGTCCACGCCCGCGCTCGCGGTGTGCACCCATCGCGGCCTGGGGCCCTCGCGGGGCCAGGCCTCGCGGATCGCGTCGGAGGTGAAGTCCCAGGCCAACAGCACGTCGGCGGTGGGCAGTAGCTCCGCCAGCGACGTCTCGTCCGCGAAGATCACCCGGGCTCGGCCGGTCAGCCGGTCGAGCTTCGGCGGCGGATCGGACCCCAGGACGAGGACCGTGCTTCCGGTGCTTTCGGACATAGGTCAGAAACCGTTCTGAAACGTGAGCCCCTTTCACTGGAAAGGGGCGCCGACAGATGCCTGAGATGCGAGGATTGACCACGCTAAGAAGTCGTATCTACCGTGTCAACAACGGCATCTGTCCCGACGTCCCGGCTTGATCCGGCTGCACCTCCTTCCCCGGCCACTGGCCTGGCCATCAGCCCTTCGTTTTCTAGGGGCCTTCAATGGACGTCTCCTTTCTGGGTGGTCCCCAGCCTCAGCTCGGTGTGGGCGTTGTCGCCCCTTTTGACTTCGCGCTCGACCGCGAGCTGTGGCGCTGGGTTCCCGACGACGTGTCCCTCCACCTCACCCGAACTCCGTTCGTGCCCGTCGAGGTCAGCCTCGACCTGGCCCGCCTGGTCAGCGAGCACGAAACACTGGACGCCGCCGTCCAGGCGCTGTGCGCGGTATCACCGCAGGTCATCTGCTATGCCTGTACCTCCGGCAGCTTCGTCGGCGGGGTCGCGGGCGAGCGGGCCATGTGCGCTGCCATGGCCCAGGCGGGGGAGGTTCCCTCCCTCACCACCTCGGGCGCGCTGATCGAGGCGCTGCGCGAGATCGACGCGCGGCGCATCGCCGTGGTCACGCCCTACACCAAATCGGTCACCGACTCCCTGGAGGACTATCTCGGCGAGGCGGGCATCACGGTCACCGGCCGGGCCTACCTCGGACTGACCCGGCACATCTGGAAGGTGCCCTACCGCGACGTCGTCGACATGGCCCGCGCGGCCGTGATCGGCGCCGCCGACGCCCTCTTCATCAGCTGTACGAACCTGCCGACCTACGACGTCATCCCGCAGCTGGAGGCCGAGCTGCGGATGCCGGTGCTGTCCGCCAATCAGGTGACGATGTGGGCCGCGCTGCGCGCCATCGGCGTGCCGGCGGTGGGCCCGTACCAGGCGCTGCTCGATCCGGTGGCGCGCCGCGGCCCGGCCGCGATGACCGGGTCGGAGCCGGTGGTACCGGGAGGGCCGGGAGAAGGCGCACTGCGGGCGACCCCCGAGGCGGCCTTCGCCGGACCCCCCGCGCCGCCGGAGGGGGAGGTGGGGGACGGCGTCGATCCGCCGCTCTACCCACCCGAGGACTCCGGTCCGCTGCCCCCGGTTTGACGGTCCCGGTCCCGGACGCTGCCGGCGCCGCCCGTGCCGCCGGCAGCGCTCCTGTCCGACAGCTCAACCGCACCACCCGAGAGCGCACCCGCACCATGAACACCACGGCACCCGCAGTCGTACACGCAAGGGAGACCTGCATGGCATCGGTCGGCTTCCTCTACCCCGGCCACTCCGCCGAGGACGACTACCCCCGGCTGGAGGAGATCCTGGGCGGCGCGGTCCGCCTGCCGCTCGTGCACACCGACATCGGCGAGGACGCCCACCGGGTCGACGCGCTGCTGGAGATGGGCTCGGCCGCCCGGCTGGCGGCCGGCGTGGCGGAACTCAAGGAGCGCGGCGCCCAGGCCGTCGTCTGGGCCTGTACGAGCGCCAGCTTCGTCTTCGGCTGGGAGGGCGCCCACGATCAGGTGAGGGAGCTGTCCGCCACCGCCGGCCTGCCCGCCTCCAGTACGTCGTTCGCCTTCGCGCACGCCGTCCGGGCGCTCGGCGCCCACCGGGTGGCGATCGCCGCGACGTATCCGGAGGACGTGGCCGAGCACTTCCGGTCGTTTCTGAAGTCCGCCGGTGCGGAGGTCGTCGCCACCCGCGGCAGCGGCATCATCACCGCCGCCGAGGTCGGCACCTGGGGCATCGAGGAGGTGCTCGCGCTCGCCCGCGCCGGCGACCACCCGGACGCCGAGGCCGTGCTGCTGCCCGACACCGCCCTGCACACCGCCGCGCATCTGCCCGCCCTCGAAGCGGCACTGGGCAAGCCGGTGCTCACCGCCAATCAGGTGACGGCCTGGGAGGGGCTGCGGCTGCTGGACCGGACGATCTCCTGCCCGCGGCTGGGGGCGCTGTTCTCGCGGACCGCGCGCGTAGCGGGCCGCGCTGCGCCGGCGGGAACAGCCCGCCGGGAATAAGTGGAGAACCTCTCCGGTTGTCTCCCTCGCAGACACAGCGCCAAGCGAGGAGGACCCGCACCGTGAGCGGCGAAGACGACGAGACCCGGGCCGGCCACGAGGCGGGCCGCGACGGCGGCGACGGGATACGGGGCAGTGCCCAGGGCAGCGCCCCGGTCCCGCTGTCGGTGCTCGACCTGGTGACGGTGGGCGCGGGCCACACCGCGTCCGGCGCGGTGCGCACCGCCGTCGACCTCGCCCGTACGGCCGAACGCCGCGGCTTCCACCGCTACTGGGTCGCCGAGCATCACTCCATGCCCGGCGTCGCCTCCTCCTCCCCCGCGGTGCTGCTCGCCCATCTCGCCGCGCACACCCGGCGGATCCGGCTCGGCTCCGGCGGCGTCATGCTGCCCAACCACGCCCCGTTGGTCATCGCCGAGCAGTTCGGCACCCTGGAGGCGATGGCCCCCGGCCGGGTCGACCTGGGCCTGGGCCGCGCCCCGGGCACCGACGGCGCCACCGCCGCCGCGCTCCGCCGGACCGAGCGCCTGCACGAGGGCGCCGACGAATTTCCCCAGCAGCTTGCCGAGTTGACCCGCTTCCTGGACGGCTCCTTCCCCGACGGGCACCCGTACGCCAAGATCCACGCGGTCCCCGGCCCGGTCCAGGCCACCTCGCCCGGCGGCGTGCAGTCCCCCCACCGGCCGCCCGTGTGGCTGCTGGGATCCTCCGGCTTCAGCGCCCGGCTCGCCGGCACCCTCGGTCTGCCGTTCGCCTTCGCGCACCACTTCTCCGCGGCCAACACCGTCCCCGCGCTCGACCTCTACCGCGCCGCCTTCCGCCCCTCGGAGGTGCTCGCCGAGCCGTACGCCCTGATCGGGGTCGGGGCGCTGGCCGCCGAGGAGGAGCGCGAGGCCCGCCGCCAGGTGATGACCGGCGCCCTGGCCATGGTCCGGCTGCGCACCGGCCGCCCCGGCCTGGTCCCCAGCCCGGAGGAGGCCGAGGCGCACCGCTTCAACGAGTTGGAGCGCGGCTTCGTCGACGGCTGGCTCGGCAACGTCGTCCACGGCACCCCCGACGCGGTCCGCCAGGGCCTGGACGACCTCGCCAAGCGGACCGGCGCCGACGAGCTGATGATCACGGCCAACGTCCACAGCGGCGAGGCGCGCCTGCGCTCGTACGAGCTGATCGCGGACGCCTACGGCATGGAGCCGCCCGAGGGCCCGGCCGGTGGGGCCAGGCCCTAGATGAAGAGCGCCGCGACCCGTTCCGGGGCCACCGGCCGGGAGTACAGCCAGCCCTGGCCGGTGTCGCAGCCGATCCGCCGGAGGCGCTCGGCCTGCTCGGCGCTCTCCACGCACTCGGCGGTGACCGTCAGGCCCAGGCGGTGCGCCAGCGCCACCAGCGCCTCGACGATCATCTCGTCCGCCGGATTGGGGTGCTCCTGGGAGCGGAAGCCGTGGACGAAGGAGCCGTCCAGCTTCAGTACGGAGACCGGGAGGCGGCTGAGGTAGGCGAGGTTGGAGTAGCCGGTGCCGAAGTCGTCGATGGCGATGCGCACGCCCATGTCGCTCAGGGCCTGCAGGGCCTGCAGCGGCCGGCCGGCCGAGCCCATGACCGCCGACTCGGTCAGCTCCAGCTGCAGCAGCTCCGGCGGCAGCCCGGTCTCGGCGAGGATCCCGGCCACGTCGGCGACCAGGTCGGAGTCCCACACCTGACGCACGGCCACATTGACGCTGACGAACAGCGGCTGGCCCCCGGGGTGCGCCAGCTGCCAGGCGCGTGCCTGATGGCAGGCCCGCTCCAGGACCCACCGGCCCAGCTCGACGATCGCGCCGTTCTCCTCCGCCAGTGCGATGAACCGATTCGGCGACAGCGTGCCGAACTGCGGATGCCGCCAGCGCACCAGGGCCTCCACGCCCTGTGCCCGGCCGTCGCCGAGGCCGACGAGCGGTTGGTACTCCAGGGTGAACTCGCCGCGGTCGACCGCCGGGCGGAGCGTGCTGGAGAGCGCCTGGCGCGTCATCCGGTGCGCGTTGCGCTCCGGGTCGAAGAGCGTCCAGCGGGCCTTGCCGTCCTCCTTGGCCCAGTACAGCGTGGTGTCCGCGGCCTGCATCAGACCGGTCGCGGTGGTGCCGGTGGCGGCCCGCTCCACGACGCCGATGCTCGCCGACACCGACAGCCGCTGCCCGGCCAGGTCGAACGGGCGCTGCAGCGCGTCGAGCACGCACTGGGCGAGCTCGGCCAGCTGGTCGGTGCCGGTGGAGTCCTCCACCAAAAGAGCGAACTCGTCACCGCCGAGCCGCGCCACCAGATGCTCGCCGCGCCCCGTCGCGCGCTCCACCGCGCTCTGCGCGCAGCGCGTCAGCCGCTGCGCCACCGCGCTCAGCAGCCGGTCGCCGACGCGGTGCCCCAGGGTGTCGTTGACGGCCTTGAAGCCGTCCAGGTCGAGGTAGCACAGCCCGATCCGGCCGGTGCCGGTCGGCTCGAAGGACGCCGTCTCCAGCGCCGTGGAGAGCCGCTCGAAGAACAGCGCGCGGTTGGGCAGGCGGGTCACCGGGTCGTGCATCTGCAGATGCCGCAGGCGGGCCAGCAGGTCGTGCCGGTCGCTGATGTCCGCCACCGACAGCAGCATCCGCTCCTCGCCGCTGAGCGGCTCCGGGGTGAGCGGCTCGACGGTCACCTCCACCCAGACCGAGTGCCCCTCGGGGTGTTTGAGGCGGCGGGTGCAGCGCAGCCGTTTGCTGCGGCCGCACAGCACCTCGCGGTAGGCGGTCCACACCCGAGGGTCGGCGCCGAGGTCGGTGAGGTCCGCCGCGGTGGCGGCGACCAGCTGGTCCGGATCGGTGCCGACCAGCTCGCCGAAGGCGGGGTTGGCCGCGAGGACCAGCCCGTCGCGGTTGAGGACGGCCATCGCCAGACGCCCGGCGTGGAAGGCGGCGCGATAGTCGCCGAGCGAGGCGGCGGTGTCGTCGCAGCGGCCGGTGGGGGTGTGCCGGGCGTCGGCGGATTCTTTGGTCGTGCCGTTACGTTCCGTCACTGAGGGCAGTGTCGCTCCGGGTGTGCGGCCCGGGCCGTCGGGGTGTCCGCTCACTGCTCGCTCCCGCATGGCGCTTGTCTCGTATGGAGGGTGCTTCTCGCGCTGGAAAGTGTGGCGATCATAGAGGCTGGCACAACAGCCGATCCAGCGACGCAGCCGTGATCGTCGGCACCCATGACGGAACTTCAGCCATTTCTGCTCGGCTCTGTTCGTACCGATTGCCCCCTTGGTCGTTTGTGACTTTCCGTTACGAGGCGGCGGAGACGCGCCGGTCACTCGTCTGGGCCTCCGAAACAGGACGAATAGCTTTAAATCCCGACAGGGTAGATGAGGTCTCCGAATCCGTCCCTGGAGGTATATGTGCCGCGCGCCCTGACGCCCGACGGGGCGGACCACCGCCTGCGGCGCGTGGCGGCCGTCATCACCTCCCTGAGCGCGCTGATCGCCACCTCCGTCGTCGCCGGACCCGCCACCGCCTCCGAGGCCGCCCTGTCGTGTGCGCTGGGGCGCACCGACGCGCACCACTCCGAGGGCGTGGACAGCTGGAACGGCTCCTACACGCGCCCGGACCGCCCGCTGCGCGCCGTCATGATCTACCTCTCCTTCCCCGACTCCCGGCCCGTCGCCGCCCCGCGGGCGCTCTCGCGCGACTACTTCCCCGCCACCTCCGCCTTCTTCGCGCGCGCCTCCTACGGGAAGTTCCGGCTGCGCGCGCATGTGCACCCCGCCTGGGTGAAGATGCCGCGCTCGTCGGACGCGTACGGGATACGGCGCGACTGGGACGCCGCCCGGCGCGCGTCCTATCTGCGCGACGCGGTCGCCGCCGCGGATCCGTCGGTGGACTTCAGCCGCTACGACATGGTCTATTTCGTCGCCGATCCGGACGCTCCCGGCGTCGATTCGGACGCCACCAAGGTCGTCAACCTCGACCAGCCGATGCATGCCGACGACCGTGACCTGCACCGATTCGTCACCGTCTTCGAGCAGAGCCCACCGGACCGCAATGTCCTCGCCCACGAGACCGGTCACGTCTTCGACCTCCCGGACCTTTACCACCGTCCGCGGGACGGCAAGGGTGACTGGGACACCTATGTGGGTGACTGGGACCTCATGGGCAGCCAGTTCGGGCTGGCCCCGGACCCCTTCGCCTGGCACAAGTGGAAGCTCGGCTGGATCGCCGACAACCAGGTCGACTGCGCCGATCTCACCGGCCCCACCATGCATTCGCTCAGGACCCTGTCCGCCCCCAGGGAGCCCCGCAGCCAGCGCCGGCCGCGGCTGCTGGTGGTCCGTACAGGGGAGGACAGTGCGCTGGTGATCGAGGCACGCGGTGCCGTGGGAAACGACCGCGGCGTGTGCACCGAGGGCGTCCTGGTCTACCGCGTCCGCAGCCAGACCCCGTCCGGGTCGGGGCCCGTCCAGGTCCTCGACGGGCACCCCGGCACCTCCGCCTGCTGGGGCACGTCCGTCTACCCGCCGCTCGCGGACGCACCGCTGGGCGTGGGGGAGAGCATGGACGCCGCCGAGGACGGCGTACGCATCCAGGTCGCGGGGCGGTCGAGCGACGGCGACTGGGCGGTCAAGATCGGGCGCGGCTGAGGCCCGCGGCGGTGGTGCACGCGCGGTGGCGCGCCGGACGGGCGTACACGGCACACGACGAAGGCCCCCACCGGAGTGAGGGCCTTCGACTGTCTGTGCGCCGCCAGGGACTCGAACCCCGGACCCGCTGATTAAGAGTCAGCTGCTCTAACCAACTGAGCTAGCGGCGCCTGCTGACGGGGAAAACATTAGCATCCTGGTCGGGGAGGACAAAAATCGGTTTCCCTCAGCCCGGCATCAGCGCGGAAACGGGGTGCTGAGCTGCGGTTTCCCGCTCCGCCCCGGCGGTCGCGCGGGCGGCGCGGACACAGGCCCACAGCAGGACGTCGGGCCCGGGGAGCCAGGGATCGCGGGTGCCGGGGGCGACCAGCCAGCGGGAGGCGGCGGGGCCGGCGGGGTCCTCCGGATCACCTGCCGGGCCGGTGCGCGGGTGCAGCGGCGGGATGGTCACCGCGTCCCCGCTGCCGTGGCACAGCAGCGGAGGGACCGAGGCGGACCACTCCTCCCAGACGAGCAGGGCGGGCAGCCGCTGGGCCGTGCCGGGCGCGGCGAAGAGCAGGATCCGGCCGCGGTGCGCCGCGACCGGACCCGAGCCGGGGCCGTCGGACCATAAGCGGTCCACCATGCGCCGCCCGAAGAGCGCCGGAGCGTTGATCACGTCGAAGGCGGTGCCGCAGGGCAGCGCGCTGGGCGCGGTCGGCTCCAGCGCCCACAGCGCGTGCATCTCGTCCGGGCGGGGGCTGGCGGAGGCGAGCCACTCGGCGCCCGCGAGTGTGACGTATGAGGTGGTGGGGAAGTCCAGGGTGCGGGGAGTCTCGGGCAGCCAGTCGCTCATGCCGAAACCTCGCTTCGCCCGGCCCGGCATTCGCGACACGCGCACCTTTTCATGATTCGCTCCCTGCGCTCACTCATGGGGACAGGTCTACCGATACGACGCGTACGGCCTTGGCTGATTGGCGGAAATCAGGACGGGGCGGTACGCGACCGGGTATCTTGCCCCCTCGCATATGCCAGCGGCTCATGGTCACGGACCATGAGCCGCACAGCGGGGTGGGAGGGTGTGCGCGCCGTCCGGCGCGATCTGGTGTGCTCAGTCCATGTCGCCCGGCAGGGTGCTGCCGCTGCGCATCAGGCTGCGGCCGAACTCGACCATCTTGCGGGCGTAGTCCTCGGTCCACTCCGCCTGCTCGGCCAGCACGGCCAGCGGCAGCCGGTCGAACCTGCTGGGGTCGGACAGCTGGGCGGCGGCCAGCGCCTGGAACTCCGTGGCGCGGTCGGCCGCGGCGCGGAAGGCCAGGGTCAGCTCCGTGGCGCGGCTGAGCAGCTCGCGCGGGTCCTCCATCGACTCCAGGTCGAAGAAGTGCTCGGGGTCGGCGGCTGCCTCGGGGGGCTCGAAGAGCAGTTGCGCGGGCCTCATGCGCCGGGGCCCCGGCGCCGTACCACGTGGGTCGGGAGCCGGTCGCGGCTCGGACATGTACCTACCTCCAGATCGTGTGCCGCATTCCATTGTCCCGCCCCGCGCAAGGGGGCCGGAAACCGTGCGCCCGTGCGGGGGCGCTACGGACGCCAGGCGACGCGATGTTCGTTCAGATGCGCCAGCACGGAGTGGTGGGCCTCCCACCCGTCCGGGAACTTGACCGTGACGCCCAGGCTGACCGGCTCGGTCGAGGGGTGCTCGTCCAGGAGGTCGGTGACGCCGGCGCGGCAGACGACGATGCAGGCGTGGCGGTGCCGCGAGGCGAGCACGCACAGCCGGCCGGTCTCCAGATGGAAGGCGGTGGCGTCGGGGCGGCCGGAGAGCGGATGGAGGACGACCGTGACGTCGAATTCGCGGCCCTGGAGGCGGTTGGCGGTGTCGACCGTGACCTCGGCGACGCCCAGGCCCGCGAGCGCGGCGCGGACCGCCGCGGCCTGGTCGCGGTGGGCGGTGCCGACCGCGATCCGGTCCGCCGTGAGCGGCGCCGGATCGGGCGAGAGCTCGCTGGTCGCCGCGCCGCCGCGGTCCAGCAGCCGGCGCACCACCAGGGCCACCGCGCCGACCGCCTCGGGGTCCGTGCGCGGCGTGTGGCGGGCGGGCAGCTCCAGCAGGCCCCAGCCGGACTCGGCGGCCTCGTCCAGGACGCGGTCCACGCCCGAGCCGTCGCCCGCCACGCCGAACGCCAGCCGGCGGTCGCCGTGGCCGGTGCCGCTGCGGAACGGCGTATAGGGGTAGAACGCGGCGGAGACCAGCGGCGCGGCCGAGGCGGGCAGGCGCCAGGAGACGGGCAGGCGGTGCTGGGGCAGGCCGGGGTTGTGGGCCAGGAGGGTGGCGACCGCGCTGGAGGAGGGGTCGTAGGCGAGCCCGGCCCACTGCTCCGCGCCGACGACGCTGAACGGGTCCAGCTGCCCGGGGTCGCCGACGAACAGCGCCCGCTCGAAGAGCCCGGCCACGCTCAGCAGCGCGTCCGACCGCATCTGGTAGGCCTCGTCCACGATGGCGTGCCGCCAGGGCTCGTCGACCTTGGTGTAGGCCCACTTCGCGGCCGTCGAGACGACGATGTCCATCCCGGCCAGATCGGCGACCTTCGCGGACGTACGGACCGCCGGCAGCTCGGCCAGCGCCGGGTCGAACGCGCCGGGCTCGCTGCTGTGCAGCCGGCCGACCGGCAGCTCGGGGTCCTTGGCGGCCAGCCGCAGGACCAGGTCGTCGACCTGGGCGTTGGTCTGCGCCACGACCATCAGCGGGCGCCCGGCGGCGGCCAGTTCGCGGGCCGCGCGGACCACCAGGGTGGACTTCCCGGCACCGGGAGGGGAGTCGACGACCACGCCGCGCCCGGGGCCGTGCAGCGTGTCGTGCAGGATCGCGTCGGTGGCTGCGGTGGCCGCGGCACCGGGGTCGAAGGCGGACCGGGTGGCGGCGGACGGGTCCTGGGCGGCCGTCATACGGCGGTGTGCTCCGGGCCGGTCCAGCAGCGGGCGCGCATCAAAGGAAGTCCTCCGGTGTCACGGGGTCGGGGGTCTCGTTCGGTGCGTCCCCGGCGGCGGGCGGCGGGCCGCCGTGCGTCCAGGGCGTGTCCTCGGGGTCCGGCAGCTCCGGGCCGCCGCGCGGGGCGTGTTCGAACAGCGTCCAGCACACCGTGTCGTCCGGCTCCGGTACGGAACCGGGCTCCGGTGTCCTGCCGCGCCCCATCCCGCCCGTCAGCCGCACCACCAGCCTGCCCGGCCCGCCGTCCGCGTACGCTACGAACTCGGCGGGCTGGGTCTTGCCGTCCGCCAGGGCGCGGTGGAGCCTGGTGCCCCGGGACAGCTGAGGGAGGTCGGCCGTCTCCAGCGTGACCAGCGGGCGCGGCATCGGGCGCCGGCCCTGGGACATCGCCATCTCGACGGCCGTGACCGTGCCCTCGAACGCCTCGCCGGCCAGCCGGCGCCCCGCCATCACCAGCGGGTCGTCCAGGGCTTCCTGGGCGTCCAGTTGAGCCTGCGCGGTCTCCCGTGCGGACAGCTTCTGCGCGGCGGTGACCGCGTCGTCCCGCTTGGGCTGCGGCGGCTCCCCGGCGCGCACCCGGTCGCGGTGCGCCGTGTACGACCAGCGGTCGCGCTTCCAGCGGTCGGCGACATGCGCGCCCTCCGGGAGCGCGCGCAGCAGGTCGACGCCGTGCCACACGGCGTCCCAGGCCGGCCGCAACTGGCTTGCCACCAGGGTCCGGAGCGCGTCCTCGGCGCCCGGCAGCCCGGCGTCGTAACGGGCCATGGCGGGGGCCAGCAGCCGGTTGTCGAACGCCGGGTCCGTGGCCGGGCCGGCCGGCGGGCACAGCAGCTGCCCATCCGCGTCCCGCGCCGACTCCGCGCGCTCGGCCGCCTCCTGGCCCGACAGTCCGCCGGGAGGGTCGATCCAGGCGAGCAGCGCGCCCAGGTGCTGGTCCTCCAGCGCGCTCTGGCCGCTCACCCAATGGCGGGTCAGCAGGCCCGTCATGGACTGCAGGAGACCGGAGCCGGGAACCCTGGCCCGCTCGCCGAAGTGCGTCAGCCAGCGGCCCAGCAGCGGGACGTGCGGCGGCGCGGGGTAGGGCGCCTCCGGCTCCTGCTCGGCCGTCCGCCGAAAGCGCATCGAACGGCCCAGCAGCCGGACGTAGTCGATGCCGGCGGCGCTCGGCACGATCAACTGCGGTGCGTCCGCGCACAGTTCGACCTGCACCGGGACCTTCTTGCCGGTCTCCGGGTCAGTCTCCTTGCGCTCCTCCCACTCGACGGCGTCCGCGAAGCCGTCCACGTAGGGCAGCATCGCATCGGCCAGTTCGGCCAGGAACGCGAAGCGCAGATCGCGGTCGCGCGGCTGCGGGACGACCAGCAGCGCGGGCTTGTCGCGGTCCGTGCCGACCAGCGCGCCCAGGGGGGCGCCGGCCTCGCCCGCGGTCGTCAACGGGACGAGGACCAGCGGCCGTTCGGACAGATGGCGGTGGCGGACCGTGCACCGCGGCTGGGCGCGGCCGGCCGCCACCGCCTCCATCCGGGCCAGCGTCTCGATCATCGACATACCGGCTCCGATGCCCGCTCAGCCGCCGCGGTCGCGCCGGCCAGCGCCCGGGCGCGCAGCGCGGCCGCCCGGCGCAGGGCGAGGACCGCCGGATCGTCCAAGCCGCCGGGGTCCGTCGAGGCGGCCGCGGCCAGCACCTCCTCGACGGTGCCCAGCCCGCCCAGCTCGCCCCGTACGCCGCGCCCCAGCGCCTCCACCGCGCCCTCCTGGCGCGAGCGCTTGCGGCAGTGGAAGGCCAGCTCGCAGGCGGCCAGGCACTCGGGGGCGTAGGCCGCGCCGACCGCCTCCACGGCCTCGGCCAGCTCCTCGGGCGGGCGGGTCGGGGTCCGGCCGTCGTCCGCGAGCCGGAGGTCGAACGTCGTGCCCTGCGGAAGGGCCGCGGCGATCTCCTCGACCCGGGTGAGGCGGGTCAGCTGCCGCCGGGTCGTGGCCAGCTGCTTGCGGACGTCGACGGCGGCGGCCGCGGGGAGGTTGGAGAAGTCCTTCGGGCACACCAGCAGCACCCGGTCGCTCACCCGCACCGCGCGGCCCGTATGCGCGGCGGCATGCCCGGCGACCTGCTCCAGGGCGAGCACATAGACCGCCGCCTGACGGGCCGCGGCCCCCACCTTGGCGGCGTCGGCCGAACCGTCGATCATCGGGAAGGACTTGATCTCGACGACCGTCCAGCCGCCGTCCGGATGCACCACCACCGCGTCCGGCTCCACATAGGCCGGCGAGCCGGCCACCTCCAGGACCAGCATCGGGTGGTCCAGCAGCGCCCAGCCGCCGGCCGCGGTCGCCTCGCGCAGCGCCAGCGCCGTACGCGCCGCCCGGCCCTCGGGCCCGGCCGCGGACAGATCGGGGGCGGCGATCTCCTCGGGCCCGGGCGGCGGGGTGCCGGGCGCGAACCGCTCGTGCAGCAGCCGCAGCAGCTCCGTGCCGCCGTCGGCCTTCACCCGGGCCTCGAAGGCGTTGCCCCGGATGAGCGCGAACTGGGACTGGCCGTGCGTCGCGGGCGAGCCCAGCGCCTGGGCCAGCGCGCCCTTGTCGATGCCCGCGCCGTCCAGCAGTGCGCGGCGCCGGCAGCCCGGGTTGGCGGCCAGGGCGGCGAGCGCCCGGGCGTCCAGCGAGCGGGGGCGTACGCCGGGGCCGCGCAGCTCGGTGAGCCTGGCCCGGCCCACGCCGGGTGGGGGCGCCGCCGGCCGCGGGCCCGGCGCCTGCCGCCCCGCCCCAGGGGCGGCCGACGCGGGTCGGCTGTCGCGGAAGGTGTTCACCCGCCGAAGTCTCGCATCCCGCACTGACACCCCACCGGCCCCGTCCGCGATCCGGCCCCCGCCCGTGAGCCGGCCCCCTCCCCGCCCGCGGACAAAACGCCCCCGTGCGCGAGAATGGGAGTCCCGCGGTCAACGTTGCCCGCACCGAGCAACGAATCAGCCGAGCGATCGGCGAGAGGTACGACCATGGCAGCGCGCATATTCCTGGCCAGGCACGGGCAGACCGAATGGTCCCTTTCCGGCAGGCACACCGGCCGTACGGACATCCCGCTGCTGGACGAGGGGCGGCGCGGCGCCAAGCTCCTGGGCGAGCGGCTGCACCACGCCCCCTGGAACGGCCTGCCAGGCGTCGAGGTCCGCACCAGCCCCCTGGTGCGCGCGAAGGAGACCTGCGAGCTGGCCGGCTTCGGCGACCGGGCGCAGGAGTGGGACGCGCTGATGGAGTTCGACTACGGCGCGTACGAGGGCCTGACCCCGCACGAGATCAAGGCCGGGCGGCCGGGCTGGCTGATCTGGCGCGACGGCGTGCCCGAGGGCGAGACTCTCGCCGAGGTGTCCGCCCGGGCGGACGAGGTCGTCGACTGGGCGCGGTCGGCCGACCGCGATGTGCTGGTCTTCGCGCACGGCCACATCCTGCGCGTCCTGGGCGCCCGCTGGCTGGGCCTGGACGTCTCCTTCGCCGCCCGCATCCGGCTGGAGCCGACGTCCCTGTCGGTGCTCGGCTGGGCCTACGGGGAGCCGGCGATCGAGCGCTGGAACGACACCGGGCACCTGGGCTGACCCGCCGCCGGTCAGCCGCCCGGGGAGGCCGAGGCCGCGTGCCGCTCCAGGAACACGGCGACCGGGGCGATCCCGCGGTGCGGCCGCAGCGTACGGGCCGTGCGGTCGAGCATCGTACGGATCCGGGCCGAGTGGACCTGCGTCAGCAGCGTCAGCACCCGGGTACCGGCCGCGGCGGCCTCCTCGGGCGCACCGCTGTCGGCGAGGTCGCCCGCCAGCTCCGCGGTGAACAGGGCGATGTTGCGGGTGAAGTGCGGATCCTGCAGGGCCACCGCGCGCTGCGCGTACTCCGCCGCGCGCTGCGCGTCACCCAGCGCCGACCAGCACTGCGCCTCCAGGCCCGCCAGCTCCGCCTCGCCGTAGAACGTCATCCACTCCGGGTCGCCGTCCCGCTGCCCGGCCGCGAACAGCCGCTCCGCGCGGGCCAGCGCCTGCTCGCAGCCGGCGCGGTCGGCCAGCCCCGCCCAGCCGCCCGCCTCCCGCAGCGCCAGCAGCGACAGCAGCCGCGGCGAGGCCAGCTGCTTGGCGGCCTGCTGCGCGGCCTGCGCGGCGCGCACCGCCTCGCGCGGGCGGCCGGCGTCCCGGGCGAGGAAGGCGGTGTTGCAGAAGGCGTGCGCCTCCAGGGCGGCGTCGCCGCAGACCCGGGCGGTGGCCAGCGCCTCCGCGTAGTGCGAGCGGGCGTCGTCGAAGCGGCCCGAGTCGTGTGCCAACCAGCCGACGGTGATGGCGAGTTCGCCCGCCCCGGAGTGCAGCCGGTCGGACACCTTGCGGTGCTGGACGTCTGCGTCCAGCAACTCGTAGGCGGCGCGCAGCGGCTGGGTGGCGCGGCGGTAGATGCCCTCCGCGCCGTGCCGGTCGTCCAGCAGCCGGATGTGGCGCACGGCCTGTTCGACGGCGGTGGCCTCGGCCGCGCCGGCCCGGCCGCCGACCGGGGTGCGCGGCGGCGGCACATGGACGGACGCGGCGGTGGCGGCGGCTTCGACGGGGTGCAGGGCGGCGAAGCCCAGGGCTGCCGCCGGGCCGCCGGTGATGAACGCGCGACGCAGCACGTCGCTCTCCTCGCAGATCTGGATACAGGTATCGCGGTGGTCGGGGTCGGTTGCCAGGGGCGCGGCGCTGACCGCCGCCGTACGCGCCCCCCGTCCGCGTACCGCCTCGCGAGGCGCGAATCCCATGTCGGGCAGCGTCAGCCCGGGGAACATGTGCCGAAACACCCGCTCGTAGGCGTAGTTCGGACACCGGATCTCCCCGGACTCGACGCGGCCCACATAGCGGGCGTCGCACGAGACCTGCTCACCGATCTCACGGGCGGCCCGTCGGACCGCCGCCGCGAACTCGCCTGGTGACAGCCGGCCGCGCAGCTGCCGGAATGCGGTGTTCGGGCGAGCGGGTACGGTGCGGGACGACGCTGAACGTGCTGCTGGCGACGCCATGGCGGACCCTCTCCGTGCCATCTTGTGGCGATGCCGCCTCCTGGCGGTGCGGCGGGACGACGGTACCGGCTGTCATGGCGCCGATACACACCCTTTGGCTACAAATCGGATATCTCGCGCGTGATCTGCCATGAACTGCCATCCTTTGCAGCGTTACGCCGCCGTAGCTGTTGACGTGCCGGACCGTTGAACTCGGTGTAAAGGGTGCGGCGCGTGCAGGAGGAGGGGTTCTCCGTGTGGGAGACCGGCGTGAGCAGGGGCGGCAACGGGTCCGCGGGCCAGGCCCAGGGCCGGCGCAAGCAGGTCGTCCCCGGCGGCACGGCCGCCGTACCGGTCCAGCCCTGTGATCTCGTCACGGTGCCCGCCCGGCAGGGGCTGGAGGCCGTCGACATCCTCCGGCTGCGCGACGGCGTCGGCCCCGTACTGCACGACGGGGCCTGCGACACCCTCGGCTTCCTGGTGCCCGCGGGCACGGCCGACGGCTGGGACGTGCCGGGCAGCGCGTGCACCCAGACCTACGGGCGGGCCGGTGTACCGGCCGGTGAGGGCGTAGCGGCGCAGCCGCCGGTCACCGGCACCGGCTGGCTGGTGTCACCGGAGGGCGCGGGCGCCGCCGCCACCGACCCGGTCGTGCTGCGCGCGGCGCTCGGCGAGGCGGCGCGGACGATCGAGGCCTGCGACCGCTGCCAGTGAGCGCCGGGCCGGGTGCGGATCGGGCCGCCGGGCCGGGCCCGCGGGCCGGGTCAGTGCGCGGGCTCGCCGGCCGCCGCCTCCGGTGTCGGGCCGCTCGCGGCCGCCGGAGCGCCGTCCCGTGCCGGGCGCGGGATGGTGGTGGCGCCCCGCCGGTCGCCCAGCCGGCGCTGTACGCCGCGCAGCAGCCGCGCCGCGGTGAAGCCCGCCCCGTGCACGAGGTGCATCGACGGGCCGAACGACGGGGCGCTGAGCAGCCCCGCGAAGAACAGCCCGGGCCAGGACGATTCGAATCCGGAGCTCAGCTCGGGCGCGCGGCTGCCGGCCACGGTCCGCAGGGTGGTGCGCACCCGGGGGTGGAGCAGCCGCAGCCGCCGGAGGTCGGGGGTGAACCCGGTCGCCGCCACCACATGGTGGGCGTCGAGGGTCTCCAAGCCGCCATCCGTATGGGTGAGATGGAGCCGCACCCCGTCGCCGTGCGGGACCGCGGCCCGGACCCGGTGGCCGAGCCGGGCCGGTACCGCGGGCTCGAAGCGCCCCCGCAGCCACCAGGCGCCGGCCGGGGCCGGCCCGGTCTCGGCGATCCGGACCCGGGTCGCCGCGGGCAGCCGGCGCACCGCCCACGGAAGGCGCGACCACGCCCAGTTGGGCCAGCCGGTGCCGAGTCCGGAGCGCGGATCGCGCAGCGCGCGCAGCAGGCCGCGGTCCAGGGGCTGCGGCGGGCTGTGCCAGTTCAGCCGGTCCGCGCGGGCCACCAGCGAGGGCCGGGCGCCCTGTTCGGCCAGCAGGGCCGCGGTCTCCAGCGCGGACTGCCCGGAGCCGATCACCGCGACGTCCCGGTCGGCGAAGCGGCGCAGATCGCGGTGGTCGCTGCTGTGCGAGGCGAGTTCCGGGGGCAGTTCGAGCAGCGGCCAGGGGCGGTGGGCGAACGGCACCATGCCGACGGCGAGCGCGACGGTCCGGGCCGCGATCAGCTCGCCGGTGCCGGTCTCGACCTGGAAGCCGTCGTCGCCGTCGGGGCGTACGGCGGTGACCGCGACCTCCTCGACCGGCGGCACCGCCCGCTCGCCGAACCACCTGCCGTAGGCGAGGTAGGTGTCCAGGGCCAGCGGGACGCCGTGCTCGGCGGTCAGGCCGTGGACGGCGCAGTACTCGGCCAGGTTGTGGCGGCCGGAGGGGGCGGAGAGGCTGGAGGACCAGGGCTCGGACTTGAGCAGCATGCCCTCGGGCATGTGCTCGCGCCACGAGGCCATCGGCCGGCCCAGGACCCGCAGCCGCAGCCCGGCCGCCGCCGCGTGCGCGGCGATCGAGAGTCCGTAGGGGCCGGCGCCCACCACCACGAGGTCGTACATGGATGCTGCCTGCGCTTTCTCATCGGTGCGGACTCAATCGGTGCGGGCGGCTCGCCGTGACGCCGCCTACCTGTTCGAGAGCGGGGACGGGGCGGGCGACCGGGGCGGGTCCGGCAGCGGGACGGCGGAGGGGTGGGCCGGCGGCGCGGGGACCGGCACGGGGCGGCGCCACCGGGGCGCGGCGGCGGTGGCCACCGCCTGCTCGTACACGCTCATCAGCGCCTCGGCGCTGCGCGCGATGTCATAGCGCCGCACCACCGGCGGCACCGGCAGCCGGCCCGGTTCGTGGCGCCGCAACTCCCTGAGCGCGGTGCCCAGTTCGTGGACGCCGGGGCTGAAGCGCCGGGCGCCGGGCGCCTGGTCCGCGGGCAGGTCCTCGACCGCCGGGCAGCTGCCGTAGAGCACGTGCAGCCCGGACGCCAGCGCTTCCAGGACGGCCAGTCCGAACGCCTCGTCCGGGGACGGCGAGACGAAGACGTCGAGGGCGGAGAGCAGGCCGGGGATGTCGGGCCGGCAGCCGGGCACGGCGCCTGGCGGCGCCGCCCGGACGCCCGCCGCGTGACCCATGGCGCTCGGCGGAGCCGCTGGGACGCGCTCGGCGCCACCCACGGCGCCTGGTGGCGCTGCTTGGACGCTCGCCGCGTCACCGACAGCGCCCAGCAGGTGAATGCGATCCCCCGACCCGAACTGCTCCGCCGTTCGCCGCAGCGTCTCCCGTTCCGGTCCCTCGCCCGCCAGCAGCAGGTGGACGCCCGGGAGTTGGGTCACCGCGCGGACCAGGACGTCGAACCGCTTGCCGGGCACCAGCCGGCCGGCGCCGCCGACCACGAAGGCGTCCAGCGGCAGCCCGAGCCGGGTGCGGACCAGGGCGCGGGCGGCCGGGTCGAAGCCGAAGCGGTGCGCCTCGATGCCGCTGTGCACCACGTGGATCCGCCGCTCGGGCACGCCCCAGCGCAGCAGCCGGGCGGCGACCGTGTCCGAGACGGCGACCGTCGCCGCGCCCAGCCGCTCGGTGGCCCGGTAGAGCGCGCGGACGCCGCGGGTGAGCCGGCGGCCCTCGATGACCGCGTCGCCCAGGGAGTGCTCCGTTGCGACCACGGCCCGTACACCGGCCAGCCGGGCGGCGATCCGTCCGTAGACACACGCCCGGTACAGGTGGGTGTGCACCAGGTCGTAGCCGCCGGCGCGGATCAGTGCGGCCAGGCGGGGGAGTACGGTCAGATCGCGGTCGCCGGTCATGTCGAGGTGGGTGACGGGGGTGCCGTCCGCCTCGATGCCGTCGGCGACCGGCCCCGGACCGGTCAGGGTGACGACCTCGCACTGGGCGGGCAGCCGGCGCAGCAGCAGCCGCAACTGCTGCTCGGCGCCGCCCATGTCGAGGCCCGTGATGACATGCAGAACCTTCACCGGGTGCCTCCAGGGGTGGGGGTAGCGGCCGGAGGGACGGTCTCGTCGGAGGGCCGTGCGGCGAGCCGGCCGCCCGCCGCCGCGCCCGCGCTCATCTGCCCTCCAGCCGGAGCAGTAAGGCCGCGGTGCGCAGCAGGATCCCGATGTCCTGCCACAGCGACCAGCTGTCGATGTAGAGGTTGTCGAACCGGGCCCGGTCCTCGGCCGAGGCGTCCCGGCCGAGCCCGTGCACCCGGGCGAGTCCGGTGATGCCCGCCGGCATCCGGTGCCGGTCGGCGTACTCCGGACAGTGCCGGGTCGACAGCCGGACGCGGCAGGCCGGCTCCGGGCTCGGCCCCACCAGGCTCATCTCGCCGCGCAGCACGTTCCACAGCTGCGGCAGCGCGTCCAGCGAGGTGCGCCGCAGCAGCCGCCCGACCCGGCTCGCCGGGGCGTCGTCCACCGCGCTCGGCGGTGCCGTCGTCGCCCCGTGCCCGTCGCCGCGGCGCAGAGTGCGGAACGTCAGCCGGGCGAAGGTGCTGCCGCCGCGGCCGGTGCACTCCTGCCGGAGGAGCACGCCGGGCCCGTCGGCGAGCCGTAGCGCCAGCGCGCAGCCCAGCAGCACCGGCGCCAGGGCCGCCAGCGCGGGCGCGGCCAGCGTGAGGTCCAGCGCCCGCTTTCCCCAACTGCCGTGCCGGGGCGGAGCGGTGTCCAGCGGCCGGCAGGCGAAGCCCCACAGGTGGTCGGTCCCCGGATGGGGCGTGCGGCCCTCGCGGGCGGCCGCGGCGCCGGCCAGCCAGATCGCCGAACCCTGGTCGACGAAGCTGCGCAGCAGCGCGGCGGTGTGCGCATCGGCGTACGGCGGCAGGGTGAAGACCGCGTCCCGCACGGTGTGCTGGACGACGGCCCGGGCGATGTCCTGGGGCGAGCTCAGCCGCGGCAGCGCGGTCCGGCTCGTGGCGTCCTCGGGCGGAGAGGGCGGCACCGGCACCGGCGGGACCACGCCCACCGGGCGCATCCCGTACTCGGGGTGGGCGGCGAGCACCGCGGCCAGCTGCCGGGCGGCCGGGTCGGCGCCGACGATCAGCGCGGCGCGCGGCCGGCGGCGGGCGAGGTCGCGGCGCGCCCGGTAGACCGCGGCCCGGCCGCCGCACACCAGCACGCCGTGCGCGGACACGGCGAGCACCAGCAGCGCGGGCGACAGCGCCCGGTCGGGGCGTACGGCGGCGAGCACCGCGGCCGTCGCGCACCAGCAGACGGCGCCCCGGCCCAGCAGCGCCGGCAGATCGCCCAGCGCGGTCGGCGCGGGGCCGGGACGGTAGAGCCCGGCCCGGCCGTGGAGCAGCAGCAGTGCCAGCAGCGCGGCGACGGGCAACGCCGGCGGCACGTCGGGGCCGAGGACGAGGAGCGCGGCGCCCGCGGCGGCCAGGCAGTCGGCGGCCATCAGCGGGGCGACGGTGCGCCGCCGCAGGCCGCGGCCGGGCCGGGGCGGCGGCAGGGTCGCCCGGCCCGATGCGCGCGGCGGACCGACCGCGACGGCCGGCGGTCGGGGGACCGCCGACGGGGGCCGGACCCGGGCGGCACGGGGTGCGTCGGTGCTCTCCGTCGTCATCGCTCGATCCGCCCCCCGCGCTGGGGGCACGGCACACCGGGGAGCCCGCGGTACATGTGGAGCACCGCGGGCCTCTCCCGCCACGGCTCGTCTTGGGCCGGCACGCACTGCTCCCCTGACTCCGAGCTGACAGAACTCTCAGCGGACCCTCTACGGACCGCGGGTCTTTCGGCGGTCTTCGCGGACAATTCTGGGACGCGTGGCTCAGCGCCCGGCGTCGGCCTGGAAGAAGAACGCACCGAGCAGATATCCGGGATCGCGAGTGGTGAAGCGGAAAGTGAGCCGATCGCCGCCGTACCGCAGTGCGGGCTTCAGGTCGAATACATCGGAATCGATTCCGAAGGTATTGCGGTAGGCGGGTTTCCGGGCGGTCTCCCGGCCGAAATCGGTGATCGTCGAATTCATCACATCATTCGCCGGGTTGGCGGTGTCCCGTAGCGCGTGCGGGCGGCGCCGGCCGCTTTGGACGGTGAGCCCGTCCGTTCCCACGCCCCGCTTCGCGCCGTAGGCCACCGTCCCCAGCCGGCCGTTCGCGTTCGCCGGGACCCGCAGCCCCGCCGGCCGCACCGACAGTGTGCGGCCCTGCCCGCCCAGCGGCTCGAAGCCGTCCCACAGCGCGATGCTGCGCAGCGGCAGCTGGGCGTTCTCGTACGCGACCACCAGCGTCCAGCCGCCCCAGGCGCCGGCCGTGGACCGGCCCGTCGCGACGTTGATCCGGCCCACCGTGTAGCCGCCCGGACCGCTTCTGCGCACCAGATCGGTGACGTCCGCGGACGCCTGGAAGCCGTCGGCGGCGGCGAGGGCGGTGCGGCGGCCGGTCACGGAGTCGGCGCGCACCTCCTGGTAGCGGCCGCCGGGCCCGGCGATCAGCACCCGGCCGTTGTCCTCGGCCGCCTTGCGCCCGCCGACCCGCAGGTTGCCGCCCCAGTACAGCCGGGCGTAGCTGACCCGGGAGCCGGCCGGGAGGCGCAGGTCCGCCGCGCTGGAGTTGGCGGTGCCGCGGTCGGAGTCGATGTCGACGTACGCCAGCCGGTGGTGGCCGCCGGCGCCGCCCTGCCGTTCGGCCGCGCAGGCCGCCGCCGCCCGGCGGTCCGTCCCGCCGCAGGTGACCGCGGAGTTGGCGGCGCGTGCGACACCGCCGTGCTGGGTCGCATGGAACCGTTCGGCGAAGGGAATGCGGGCGGATTCCTTGGGAGTCGGCGCGGCCGCCGAAGCCGGGGCGGCCGACAATGCCAAGGAAGCCAGCGCGCACACGCCGCGCCCGGTGCGGTCCATCGACTTCCGCATGTCTTCCTCTCCGACTTCTATCAGTCAAACAGGAGAGCACTCTGACAGAAATCATGTTGGAAACCGCGACAGGCACGCCGGATACCCCGGGGGGAGCCCGATCGGCACAATGGCGGATTTTGCCGGCGGGGCGGCTTGCTGCCAGAAGGGCTAATGATTACTGCCAGAAGGGCCAATGATTTCCCGTAAGGGGGAATGCCCGCATCCCCGCCTCATTCGGCTCGTTGTGACCGGGTGCCCCATTCGCGAACTGAAAGGAGAATGGGATGAAGCGGTTCGTCCAGTCCGTCGCGACGGCTGCAGCCGGCTGCGCCCTGGTGGTCAGTGGCGCAGGCATCGCGTCTGCCGGTGGCGGCGTCCCCCAGCAGGGTGGTCACGAGCGTGCCGGTCACGTTCAGTACATCCAGCAGAGCTACGGCGGCCACAAGAAGCACCGTCACGGACACCACCGTGCCGGGAACGTCGCCGTGGCCAAGGGCTACGCCAAGGGCTCCCCGGGCTTCCTGAGCGGCAACGTGATCCAGGTACCGATCAACATCCCGATCAACGCCTGCGGCAACAGCCTCAACCTCTTTGCGCTGCTGAACCCGGCGTTCGGGAACCGCTGCGTCAACGGCAGCATCGGAGGCAAGTAGTGCATTCGGCGGACCGCCCGGCCTCGCGGTCGCGGGCGGTCCGCCGCTCTGCCGTCCCCGCACCGTCGCACCACCCTGACCAGGGGGTACGGCATGCGGGACGACAGTCATACTGGAGGGCATGGCAAGGAGCAGGCGCGGGCGCGGAGCAGCGGAGTCCGTCACGGAACCGGTGGACGGCGGGCTCGCGGAGCTGCGGCCCGACCGGGACCGGCCGCGCGGCTGGACGCTGCTGCTCGACGGCGCCCCGCAGTCGCATGTGGACCTCGACGACCCGGCCTTCCTCGACTTCCCCTACCAGCGCCGGCTCGGGCACATCGCCGATCTCGTCGGGCCGCCCGGCGCCCCGCTGCGCGTCGTCCACCTCGGTGGCGGCGCGCTGACCCTGGCCCGCTACATAGCCGCGACCCGGCCCCGCTCCACCCAGCAGGTGGTGGAGATCGACGCGCCACTGGTCCAGTTCGTCCGCCGGCAGCTGCCGTGGGACGGCGGCTGGCGGATCCGGGTGCGCGGTGGCGACGCCCGCGCGGGCCTGGCGAAGATCCCCGACGGCTGGGCCGACCTGATCATCGCCGATGTCTTCGGCCAGGCGCGCACCCCCGCGCATCTGACCAGCACCGAGTTCGTGGCGGAGGTCCACCGGGCGCTGCGGCCCGGCGGGTACTACGCGGCCAACCTCGCGGACGGGCCGCCGCTGCGTTTTCTGCGCGGCCAGATAGCCACCGTCGCCGCCGCGTTCGCCGAACTCTGCCTGACCGCCGACCCGGCCGTACTGCGCGGCAAGCGCTTCGGCAACGCCGTCCTGCTGGCCTGCGACACCGCACTCCCGCTCGCCGAACTGACCCGCCGCGCGGCAACCGACCCCCAGTCCGGGCGGGTCGAACACGGCCGCGCGCTGGCGGACTTCACCGGCGGCGCGGCCCCGGTCACCGACGCCACGGCCGTCGCCTCCCCGGCCCCGCCGGCGAAGACCTTCGACTGACCCGGCGCAACACCGGCGCCGGCCCGGCTCAGGCCGCCTGGTTGCTGATCTGCACCGCCGGCGGATGCCCGTTCCAGGTGCAGAACACCGACGTGTGCGCGCCGGCGCCCGTGAAGTCGACGCGGATCCACTGCTCCTGCTTCCAGACCTGCATCTCCCAGCCCGAGTTCGGGGTCGCCGACACCAACTCGGCGGAGGAGCCGGCCACGCTGAAGACGACCCGGCCGCCCGCCGTGGAGTAGCTCTTGATCTCGCCGCGGGAGGGGTACCCGGAACCGCCCGGCGGTACGGCGGACCGGCCCGGCCGGGTCGCGCCGGTGGGCGAGGGCGTGGCCGGTTTCGACGACTTGCCGTCGGCGGGTGCGGGGCCGCGTCCCGCCGAGGCGGACGGTTTGGGGCGATGGGTCGAGGAGACCCGCGGCGTCGCGCCGCCGTTCGCCCCCGAGGAGGCCACCTGGTCGGAAAGGGGCAGCGCGCGGGGGGCGTCGTACACCGTGCCGGACAGCACGGTGTGCACGCCGAACCACGACAGGGTGACCGCGGCGCCGGTCGCCAGGGTCCAGGCCGCCGCGTGAACCAGTCCTCGTTGCATTTGGCTCATACTGCACCACCGGCCCGTCCGGTTGCAGCCGGTCTGCGGGGGCGGAACAGACTGTTCCGGCGTCAACCTCGGGTAAAGGGACTGACTCGAATGGCGTACGGTGCCGCCCATGGCACGTGTGCTCGTGGTCGAGGACGACCAGTTCGTCCGCTCGGCCCTCATCCGGCATCTGACCGAGGCCGCCCACACGGTGCGCAGCGTCGGGACCGCACTGGAGGCGCTGCGCGAGGTGGCGCAGGTCGGCTTCGACGTGGTCATCCTCGACCTCGGCCTGCCCGACCTGGACGGGGGCGAGGCGTTGAAGATGCTGCGCGGCATCACCGACGTCCCGGTGATCATCGCCACCGCCCGGGACGACGAGGCCGAGATCGTCCGGCTGCTGAACGACGGCGCCGACGACTACCTCACCAAGCCGTTCTCCGTCGAGCACCTCTCGGCCCGGATGTCCGCCGTGCTGCGCCGCTCGCGGGCCGGCGCGGCCGGCGCGGAACCGCCCTCACGAGTGATCCGGGTCGGCGGCCTGGCCATCGACCCGCTGCGCCGGCAGGCCGAACTCGACGGCGTCGCGCTCGACCTGACCCGCCGGGAGTTCGACCTGCTGGCCTTCCTCGCCGGACGCCCCGGTGTCGTCGTGCCGCGCAAGGAGCTGCTCGCCGAGGTCTGGCAGCAGTCCTACGGCGACGACCAGACCATCGACGTCCATCTGTCCTGGCTCCGCCGCAAACTGGGCGAAACCGCGGCACGCCCCCGGTATCTGCACACCCTGCGGGGTGTGGGGGTGAAGTTGGAGCCGCCACAGTGAGCGTCGCGCGCGAGGCCGCCGGGCCGCGGACGGCGCCGAGAGTCGTACCTGTGCGCCTCGTGGGCGGAGCAGCGAAGGATGGGACACCGTGAGATGGGCCCTGGTCAAGGTGGCACTGGCGGTCACCACGATGGTCGTGGTCGCCTTCGCCGTCCCTCTCGGACTGGTCGTCAAGGAGCTGGCCCGCGACCGCGCCTACTCCAACGCCGAACGGCAGGCCGCGACCATCGGCCCGGTCCTCGCCATCACCACCGACCGTGCCCAGCTGGAGCGGGCGGTCGCCAGCGCCGAGACCGGGCCGGGCGGCCGGATCGGCGTCCACGTCCCGGCGGCCGGCAAGAACGGCGCCCCGGCCGAGATCGGCTCCCGGCGGGCCGCCCCCGCCGCCGTCGCGGCCGCCGTCCGGCTCGGCCGGGCCTCCATCTCGCCGGTCCCCGGCGGCTCCTCGCTCCTGCAGCCGACCGCCGTCGCCTCCGGCATCGCGGTCGTGGAGGTCTTCGTCCCCGACGCCGCGCTCACCAACGGCGTCGCCACCTCCTGGGTGGTGCTGGCCGGCGTCGGCCTCGCGCTGGTCATCGGCTCGGTGGCGGTCGCCGACCGGCTCGGCACCCGTATGGTGCGGCCTGCCGAGCGGCTCGCGGGCGCCGCCCTCGACCTCGGCAAGGGCAGACTCGGCGTACGCGTCCCGGTGGACGGCCCCAAGGAGCTGCGGTCCGCGGCCAGCGCCTTCAACTCCATGGCCGACCAGGTCGTCCAGCTGCTCGCCAACGAACGCGAACTGGCCGCCGACCTCTCGCACCGGCTGCGCACCCCGCTGACCGTCCTGCGTCTCAACACCGCCTCGCTCGGCGACACTCCGGCCGCCGAGCAGACCCGGGCCGCCGTCGAGCAGCTGGAGCGCGAGGTCGACCAGATCATCCGCACCGCGCGCGAGCAGAAGGCGCCGACCCGTCAGGCGGCGGCCGCGGCCGGCTGCGACGCCGCGGAGGTGATCCGCGAGCGGATGGCCTTCTGGTCGGCGCTGGCCGAGGACGAGGGCCGTACCGTGCGCGTCGCCGGCGCGGAGAACCCCGTACGCATCCCGGTCGCCCGCCCCGAACTCGCCGCCGCCCTGGACGCGATGCTCGGCAACGTCTTCCGGCACACCCCCGAGGGCACCGCCTTCGCGGTCGATGTGCACAACGCCGAGGAGGCCGTGATCGTGCTGGTCTCGGACGCCGGTCCCGGCATCGCCGACCCCGACGCGGCGCTGCGCCGCGGCTGGTCGGGCGGTGGTGGGTGGGGGCACCTCCCAGCGGTAGCCGGGGGAGGCTCGACCGGCCTCGGCCTGGACATCGTGCGCCGGCTGGCCGAATCCACCGGCGGCGATGTGCGCCTGGGGCGCTCGGTCCTGGGCGGCACCGAGGTGCGGGTCTGGCTGGCGCTGGACGGCGGCCGCGACCGGCACGGCGTACGCCGCGGCCACCGGCTGCGCCGCACGCTCGGCGGTCGGGGACGGCGGGCCGCCCGCGCCGGCTCCTAGGGCCTGTCCGATGGGTCATGGCCGGGTCCGCGGCGTCTGGCACGGCACCTCGCGGCGTTGCCGAAACGTCCCGAGAGCTCCGCTATCGGGACGCTCCGGCGCCTTGCGATGTACCGCACCAGACGCCGCGGCCTTTCCGACCCTGACCATCGGACAGGCCCTAGGACGTGTCCGTCAAGACCCGCTCCGGCGACCGGGCCCGCGGCATAGACCGGTGGTCTTAACCACCCCCTTCCGCTCCCTTAAGGCAGCCATAATTCCGCCAACCGCCGTACAGATACCGGCATTTGTCCGTTTCGCTGCCGCTAGCGTGCGGGACGCACCACGGTGCACCCCAGCCCCCCCCACGTGACGACAGGCAGGCACCAGATGACCCCCTCGGCACACCGCCGGCACAAGAGTCGTACCACCCAGCTGATCGTGGCCGGCGCGGCCGTGGCCGTCGCGGCCGGCGGCGCCTTCGCCGTCGCCGGCTCCGCCATGGCCGGCAAGGCGCCACGGACCCCCGGCGCCGCCAAGGCCGCGGCCGGCTTCGCCCCGTACGTCGACACCTCCCTCAGCCCCGCCTACGACCTGACCGGCACCGCCGAGAAGACCGGGGTGAAGAACTTCCACCTCGCCTTCATCACCTCCGGCGGCGGCTGCACTCCCAAGTGGGGCGGTACGGGCGAGCTCGGCGACAACCCGGTGGCCCAGCAGATACCCCGGCTGCGCACGGCGGGCGGCGACGTGCGGGTCTCCTTCGGCGGCGCCAACGGCTCCGAACTCGGCCTGGCCTGCGGCTCGGCGGACGAACTGGCCGCCGCGTACGGCAAGGTCATCGACCGGTTCAAGCTCACCAAGGTCGACTTCGACATCGAGGGCGGCGCGCTGCCCGACACCGCCGCCAACACCCGCCGCGCCCAGGCCGTCGCCCAGCTCCAGAAGAAGCACCCCGGCCTGGACGTCTCCTTCACCCTCCCGGTCATGCCCGAGGGCCTGACCCAGGACGGGGTGAACCTGGTCGCCGACGCCAAGAAGAACGGCGTCAAGGTCTCAGCCGTCAACATCATGGCGATGGACTACGGCCCCTCCTACGACGGCGACATGGGCACCTACGCCACCAAGGCCGCCACCGCCACCCAGGGGCAGATCAAAAAGGCCCTCGGCCTGAGCGACGCGGCCGCCTGGAAGGCCGTCGCCGTGACGCCCATGATCGGCGTCAACGACGTCCAGAAGGAGGTCTTCAAGGTCGAGGACGCCACCCAGCTGGTGAAGTTCGCCAAGGCCAAGCACCTGGGCGGGCTGTCGATGTGGTCCTCGACCCGCGACAAGGCCTGCGAGGGCGGCCCGTCCCCCTCCGCGCAGCCGACCTGCAGCTCCATCGAGCAGGGCCCGCTGGACTTCACCAAGGCCTTCGGCGCCTACACCGGCTGATACCAGGTCCCACCCCCACCGGAGGTCCGGCCCGTCGTCCCGGACCACCGTCCCCCAGGGCGTGTCCGCACACGCCCTAGGCGGGGCGCGGCGGCCCACCCCCCACCCGCTGCGCCCCGCCCCGCACCGCCACCCGGAAGGCGATCGGGGTGCTGCCGGTCTGCCGCTGGAAGAACTTGCTGAAGTTGGTGGCGTCGGCGAAGCCCAGCCGGTCCGCTATCCGGGCCGCCGACTGGTCGCCGTGCGCCAGCAGCCGCTTGGCCTCCAGCGCCACCCTGCGGTCGATGAACTCCTTCGCCCCGGTCCCCGCGGCGGCCTCGGTGGCCCGCGAGAGGGTGCGCGGCGCGTAACCCAGCGCGCGGGCGTAGTCGGCCACCCGGCGGCTGCGGGTGAAGCCCCGCTCCACCGCGTCCCTGAAGCGCAGGTACGTCTCGCTCGCCTCGCAGCCGGCGGCCTCGCCGTCGGCCGGCCCGCCCGCGTGGGCGACCCGCAGCACCAGTACGGCCAGCAGGTGCCGCAGCACCTCCAGATGGATCTCCAGCGGCAGCCCGCCCAGCGCCCCGAACTCCTGGTGCAGCTGGCGCATCGCCTCCTCCACCCGGCGCGCCGCCGCGCCCTGCGGATGCCGTACGGGCGGCCCGTACCAGTCCTCGATCCGGGCCGCGGCCGCGGTCGCCGGATCCAGGAAGCCGGCCTCGAAGAGCACCAGCCGCCCCTGTGCACCGCTCAGATCACCGAAGTGCTGGACCTGCCCGGGGCGCGACCACAGCAGATCGCCCGGGGCGAGCGGATGCTCCCGGAAGTCGACGCTGTGCACCAGCCGGCCGCTGTCCAGGGTCAGCAGATGGTGGAAGCCGGGGCGGTGCGGGGTGGCCAGCTGGCAGGCGTCCGCGCGCTCGCGCAGCTCGGCGAGCGTCATCACCTCCAGGCCCGCGGGCCGCCCGGCCGGCGCGGCGAACGCGACCTCCCGGATCTCCGGAACGGGCTCCGGCTCCTGCTGTCGCTTTTTGACCATCCCCGGTCCCTTCGCCACCCCGAAATGTCCCGCTACCAGCTCTAGCGTAGAAGACGTCAGCGAGTCAGCTGACCGAAAACGTCAGTCCGCAGCACCGGCCACGCCGACCACCGGACACAGCACAGCTGGGAGTCACCATGTCCACGATCGCCCTCTTCGGAGCCAACGGCACCATCGGAAGCCGCATCCTCCACGAGGCCCTCCAGCGCGGTCACCAGGTCACCGCGGTCGTCCGCGACCCCGCGAAGATCACCACGACCCACCCGAACCTGACCGTGACCACCGGCGACATCCTCGACCCGGCCTCCGTCGCCGCGGCGGCCGAGGGCCAGGACGTGCTGGTCAGTGCCGTCGGCGGCGGCGACGGGCCGGGCCATGTCGCCACCATCAAGCCCGCCGCCGAGTCCCTCGTCGCCGGTCTGCGCACCCTCGGCGACGCCGCGCCCCGGCTGATCGCGGTCGGCGGCGCCGGCTCGCTGCGCACCCCGGACGGCAAGCAGGTCTGGGACGCGGAGGGCCTGCCCGAGTTCCTGCTGCAGATCATGCACGCCCACGGCGACGCGCTGGACTTCTACCGGACCGTCTCCGACGTGCGCTGGACCAACCTCAGCCCGGCCGCCACCATCGCGCCCGGCGAGCGCACCGGCGGCTACCGCACCGCCACCGACGACCTGGTCACCGCCGCCGAGGGCAGCAGCCGGATCTCCACCGAGGACTACGCCGTCGCCGTCCTCGACGAGATCGAGCGCCCCCGGCACATCGGCGAGCGCTTCACCGTCGGCTACTGATCCGCGCCGCCCGGCTCCCTGCCGCCCCGCCGGGCGCAGCCCATAACGTTCAAGGCCCCCGACCTGAGGTCGGGGGCCTTGACATGGGGTGAGTAACGGGACTTGAACCCGCGACATCCTGGACCACAACCAGGTGCTCTACCAGCTGAGCTATACCCACCATGACCGGTGCTGTGTGGTTCCTTTTCCCCACCGGCTGAGAAAAAGTGTACAGGGTCCGGAGGGGTGCTCGCGCCCAGGTTTTCCACCTGCCGGGCGCGGGCGTGTCTTTCGGGTCACGGCAGGTCAGGCCGTGACCCGAAAGACAGCCCCGGCCGCCTTACGGCGACGGTGCGGACTGCGGTGCCGGCTGCGGTTCGGCCGGCAGGACGTGCTTGGCGGCGATGGCCTTCGCGGTGTCCGAGTCGGGGCCGGGCTGCGGCACGAAGACCGCCTCCCGGTAGTAGCGGAGCTCCGCGATGGATTCGCGGATGTCCGCCAGTGCCCGGTGGTTGCCGTTCTTGTCCGGACTGTTGAAGTAGGCCCGCGGGAACCAGCGCCGGGCCAGCTCCTTCACGGACGACACATCGACGATCCGGTAGTGGAGGTAGCTCTCCAGCGTCGGCATGTCGCGCAGCAGGAAGCCGCGGTCGGTGCCGACGGAGTTGCCGCACAGCGGCGCCTTCCCCGGCTCCGGCACATGCTCCTTGATGTAAGCGAGCACCTGCGCCTCGGCCGCCTCCAGCGTCGTTCCGCCGTCCAGCTCCGCCAGCAGCCCGGAGGCGGTGTGCATCTGGCGCACCACCTCCGGCATGGTGCTCAGCGCCTCGGCCGGGGGGCGGATCACCACATCCACCCCGTCGCCCAGCACATTCAGCTCGGAGTCGGTGACCAGCGCGGCCACCTCGATGAGCGCGTCATTCGCCAGCGAGAGTCCGGTCATCTCGCAGTCGATCCACACCATGCGATCGTTCATACATCTCACCCTACGGGGCGCTCGCGCTGTCCGGGCAGCACGGGTCGTCCCACTCCGCGGCCGACCGGGGTCTCCGCCAGCCGGGAGGCATACGCGTCCGACTGGGGTTTGCCCGCATCGCCCGCTTCCGCCGTCGCCAGGCCGTGGCCGGCCAGTGCGGCGGCGGAGAACCGCTCCGCGCCGCCCGCCCCCAGCGCCGCCCGCTCCCGCTCGGGCCGCTCGGCCCGCTCCGGTCTGAGCGCGGGCTCGGGTGCCCCGTTCTGCGGCCGGCGCGCACGGTAGGCCGCGCGGTAGGCGGCGGGCGAGGCGCCCAGCTGCCGCCGGAAGTGGCCGCGCAGGGCGACCGGCGAGCGGAACCCGCAGCGCCCGGCGACCTCGTCCACCGAATAGTCGGAGGTCTCCAGCAGCCGCTGGGCCTGCAGCACCCGCTGAGTGATCAGCCACTGCAGAGGAGCGCTGCCCGTCAGGGAGCGGAAGCGCCGGTCGAAGGTGCGCCGGCTCATGTACGCGCGCGCGGCGAGGGTCTCCACGTCGAACTGCTCGTGGAGGTGCTCCAGCGCCCAGGCGACGACCTCCGCGAGCGGGTCGGCGCCGATCTCTTCTGGTAATGACCTGTCCAGGTAGCGCTGGTGCCCCATGTCGGAGGCGGTCCGGCGGGGCGGTACGACCAGCCGGCGGGCCAGCGCGTTCGCGGCGTCCGCGCCGTGGTCGGTGCGCACGATGTGCAGGCACAGGTCGATTCCCGCCGCGGTCCCCGCGGAGGTGAGCACGTCGCCGTCGTCGACGAAGAGCTCGCGGGGGTCGACATGGACGGACGGATAACGCTTGGCGAGCGTCGGCGCGTACATCCAATGGGTCGTGGCCGGTCGGCCGTCGAGAAGTCCGGCCGCGGCGAGGACGAACGCCCCCGTGCACAGCCCGACGATTCTGGCCCCCTCTTCATGCGCCCGGCGCAGCGCGTCGAGCGCGGCGGGCGGTGGGGCCTGTGTGATGGAACGCCAGGCCGGCACGACGACCGTCCCGGCACGGGAGATCGCCTCCAGCCCGTAGGGGGCGGATAGTTCGAGCCCCCCGGTCGTGCGCAAAGGCGCATCTTCGCCCGCGCACACAAGTAGCCGGTACCTCGGAACGCCGGCGTCCTGTCGGTCGATGCCGAAGACCGAGAGCGGAATGGAGCTCTCGAAAATAGGTCCGCCGCTGAAGAGGAGCACCGCGACTATTTCGCGGCGTCGTCGGGCGGCGAGCTTGCGTGCGGCATCTGGTACGGCAGCGGAGTCCTGGCTCATGGCACTTAAGCCCCCCTCGGTCGTCTCGCCCTCTCGGTCCTGCACAGTTCCCCCGCCGTAACTACCAAGATCGAATCTACTGTGTTCCGTGAGGATGGAGTGCCAAGTTCACCACCCACTGGTATGTCGATATGGCAACTTGGCGCGAAGCATTCGATCACGAAGCGTTCCACTCGTCGGGCCTGCATGGGAAGTACGCGTCTCGGCTCTGCCCGTTCGCAGTAGGACACAACCATGCCCAGCGGTCCTTTCCTCCCTGCTCACACAAGGGTTGAGGGGGGTCCGGGGCAAGGTGGGGGACCCGGCCGGAAGTTGGCTGAAAACGGTCGCGCGCGGACTTGCGAGCGCCTCAATCGACCGGCGTACGCCCTTCGGAATGGCGTCCGCCTCTGCGCGCCGCTACCCCTGAACGCCCCCTTTTGTCCCGGTGGCGTCCGGTGTCGCGGGTGCGCTTCCGGGCGGCGGTCCGTTCGGATCGCCGCAGCAGTGCGCGGCAGGCGCAGGTCAGCGCCGCGAGGCCGGCGGCGGTGCCGGCCGCGCCGGCCCAGGAGGCGCCGCTGGCGAGCAGGACGAGCGGCACCAGGGCGCATCCGAACGCGCCCCAGCGCACGACATCGCTCACTGGGTCGGGTGATCTGTCCGGCCGCGACGGCATCTCGTACTCCCCTCGGACGGGCTGCTACTACAACGCCGCCGACGATCATGGGTCACCGCGAGGGGGTACGTACGGGGGCAGGCCGGGGCATTGCCTTCCGCGCCACGCTCCGGCATGCTCCGGGGAACGTTCGAGGCCCCGCCCCGCCTCGCACGGGCGCCCGGCGCCCGCGGCAGGCTCTGGGCAGCGGGGGAGTGGAGCCGTACTCTTGGGGTATCGACTTGGAAAGATGATTCCCAGTCGTATTGTTCCTCATTGAACTATGGCTCCCGCGCCTCGATAGAGCCAGCTCAGTCAACTGCCGGATCAAGTCAATCGCCGTTCCCCGTTCGCCCCTCCGCAAGAGGACGCCTTCGCCGAGACACCCATGGCCGGTCACGAATTCCCCGAACCCGCGGACCGCAAGCAGGTCGCCGAACCGACGGCGGACCTGGAAGCGGCGGAAGAGCCACGACACTCCTGCGACCCCGTGTTCCGGCACGGCGTCGTGGTCGGCTTCGACGGTTCCATGTCGAGCGAGCGAGCGTTGGCGTATGCAATCGGTATCGCACGGCGCCACAGCGCCGGGCTGATCATCGTCCACGTGGCCAACCGGCTGCCGACGACGGTCTGGGCGGGCTGCGAGCCCCCGGTCTTCGTGGACGTGCCGGACCACCGCACCGAAGTGCTCGGCCTGGAGCTCGCCTGCGCCGACCACCTCAGCGAGGTGCCCTGGATCCTCGTCGAGCGCGGCGGCGACATCTGCCATGAGCTGGAGGAGGTCGGCCGGGAGTACGAGGCCGACGCGATCGTGGTCGGCTCCACGCACGGCATCGTCGGCCGGATCTTCGGCTCGGTCGCCGGCCGGCTGGCCCGCCGGGCGCAGCGCCCGGTGATCGTGATTCCCTGACCCGCGCCGGCGGCTTCGCCGCGTGGTCATCTCTCCTCGCGCCACGCATAGTTGAGGGCGCGGCATGGACGTCGTGCGCGGCGACTTCTCCCTCTCCGCCGCTGCGCGGAGGTGGATTACGCGCCCCTGAGGGGTAGAAAACGGTCACGTGGGCGCGCCGCGTCACGGGCCCGGGCGGCCGCGCGCACGGCAACTGCGTGCTGCCGGCCGGGAGGTGACGGTTCCCGGGGCGGCGGCATCCCGCCGGCGTTTGGGCGATGCCGGCGCAGGGGAGGCGGTGCTCCGCGCGTATGGTGGCACGCGCGGGCCACCGCCCCCTCTTTGCGTCCTTAAGGTTTTGCGTCCTTAAGGCCGCGACTACTCCACGGTCACCGACTTGGCGAGGTTGCGGGGCTTGTCGATGTCCCGGCCGAGGGCCAACGCCGTGTGGTAGGCGAGCAGTTGGAGCGGGATGCCCATCAGGATCGGGTCCAGCTCGGGCTCGTTCTTCGGGACGACGATGGTGTGGTCGGCCTTCTCCTGCTCCTGGTGCGCGACGGCCAGGATGCGGCCGCTGCGGGCCTTGATCTCCTCCAGCGCGGCGCGGTTCTTCTCCAGCAGGTCGTCGTCCGGGACGATGGCGACGGTCGGCATCGCGGGCTCGATGAGGGCCAGCGGGCCGTGCTTGAGCTCGGAGGCCGGGTAGGCCTCGGCGTGGATGTAGGAGACCTCCTTGAGCTTCAGCGAGGCCTCGCGGGCCACCGGGTAGCCGCGCACCCGGCCGATGAACATCATCGACTTGGCGTCGGCGTAGTGGGCCGCCAGCTTCTTGACCTCGTCCTCGCCCTTGAGGATCTCGTCGATCTGCCCAGGCAGCTTGCGCAGGCCCTCGATGATCCGCTTGCCGTCGGCGACGGACAGGTCGCGGATGCGGCCCAGGTGCAGGGCGAGCAGCGCGAAGGAGACCACCATGTTGGTGAAGCACTTGGTGGAGACCACGCAGACCTCGGGGCCGGCGTGCACGTAGATGCCGCCGTCGGTCTCCCGGGCGATCGCCGAGCCGACCACGTTCACCAGGCCCAGCACCCGCGCGCCCTTGCGCTTGAGCTCCTGGACGGCCGCGAGGACGTCGTAGGTCTCACCGGACTGGGAGACCGCCACGTACAGCGTGTCGGGGTCCACGACCGGGTTGCGGTAGCGGAACTCGGAGGCCGGCTCGGCGTCCGAGGGGATCCGGGCCAGCTCCTCGATCATCTGCGCGCCGATCTGGCCGGCGTGGTACGAGGTGCCGCAGCCCAGGATCTTCACCCGGCGCACCCCGCGCGCCTCGCGGGCGTCGAGGTTCAGGCCGCCGAGGTGCACGGTGGAGAAGCGGTCGTCGATCCGGCCGCGCAGCGCGCGGTCCACCGCGTCGGCCTGCTCGGAGATCTCCTTGTGCATGTACGTGTCGTGGCCGCCCATGTCGTAGGACTCGGCCGCGTACTCGACGGTCTCCGGCGTCGCCGTCGTACGGGAGCCCTCGGTGGTGTACGTGCGGTAGTCGTCGGCCTTGAGGGTGGCCATCTCGCCGTCGTCGAGGGTGACGACCTGGCGGGTGTGCGAGACCAGCGCGGCGACGTCGGAGGAGACGAACATCTCGTGCTCGCCGATGCCCAGGACGACCGGGGAGCCGTTGCGGGCGACGACGATGCGGTCGGTGAAGTCGGCGTGCAGCACGGCGATGCCGTAGGTGCCCTCGATGTGCCGCAGCGCCTCGCGGACCCGCTCCTCCAGCGTCTCGGCCCCGGAGCGGCCGATCAGGTGGGCCAGCACCTCGGTGTCGGTCTCGGAGGCGAACTCCACGCCGTCGGCGATCAGACGGGCGCGCAGCTCGGCGGCGTTGTCGATGATGCCGTTGTGGACGACGGCGACCTTGCCGGTGGCGTCCTGGTGCGGGTGGGCGTTCTCGTCGGTGGGCGCGCCGTGGGTGGCCCAGCGGGTGTGCGCGATGCCGGTGGTGCCCGCGAAGCGCTTGGGCAGGCGGGACTCCAGCTCGCGGACCCGGCCCTTGGCCTTGGCGGTCTTCAGACCCCCGGCCTTTCCGGTGCCGCTCGCGTGGATGGCGATACCGGCCGAGTCGTAGCCGCGGTACTCCAGGCGCTGGAGGCCTTCGAGGAGCAGCGGAGCGACATCACGTTTGCCGATATACCCAACGATCCCGCACATACAGTGACCCTCCGAGAAAGACAGTTGTCGTCGGTTGAAGACGGTGTGCCGATGAAAGACGTTGCGTCGGTCGCCGTGTCCGGCGCGCCGTTCGGGTGTCAGCCGTAGACCATGCGGCGCAGCTGGCGGGGCGAGAGATCGGGCGGCGCCACGGCGCGATGCGGCATCTCCTGGCGGATCCGTTCGAAGATCGCCTCGTTGCGCAGCCCCTGGGACTGCAGCTCGCGATGGCGTCTGCGGACGAACTCCTCCGTCGTCTCGTCGAAGTAGGCCAGCACGTCGAGCACCACCCGGGCGGCCTCACCGCGCTGCAGCGGTGTGCTGCGCACCAGGTGGTCCACCAGGTCATCGTGCGGCGCGTCAGCGCTGCGGTTACGGCGTTCGAGCACCCGTCGATACTGCGGGGCCGCGCGAGGATTCGCAAGAAATCTGCCCGGAATCGGGCAGGTCCCCGGTTTGGGTGCGGGAAAGTGGTCTACACCTTGACCCCTGATCCAGGCTCGCGGTACGCATGGTCACCGCTCGGTCGCTCCATGCCATGCACGGTGTCACGCACGCACGCTGCCATGAACGACGTTCGCCGAAGGGACCGTCGATGAGACGACGCAGACTGCTGTTCTCGTTGCTGCTGGTCGCGGCCGCGGGGCTGGGAACCGCCGCCGTACCCCCGCAGGGCGCCGCCGGCGGCGCCGGCCAGGCCGCCACCCCGCTGGACCAGGTGGTCCCCGCGCCCGCCTCCGTGCGCGGCGGCAAAAGCGGGTTCACCCTCGGCGAGGGCACCCGGATCCGGGTGCCCGGCGGCTCCGGCGAGGCCAGGCGGATCGCCGGCTATCTGGCGGGGCTGCTGCGCCCTGCCACCGGCTACGACCTGCCGGTGACCACCAAGGGCGGCCCGGACGGCATCGTCCTGCGGCTCGGCGGCCGCGGCACGGGCGGGCTGGGCGCGGAGGGCTACCGGCTGACCTCCGGCAGCCGCGCGGTCACCATCAGCGCCGCCCGCCCGGCCGGCCTCTTCCACGGCGTGCAGACCCTGCGCCAGCTGCTGCCCGCCGGCGCCGAGCGGCACGGCGCCGGGCCCGGCCCCTGGCGGATCGCCGGCGGCACCATCGCCGACTCCCCGCGCTACGGCTACCGCGGCGCGATGCTCGACGTCTCGCGGCACTTCTTCACCGTCGAGCAGGTCAAGCGCTATATCGACCAGCTCGCCGCATACAAGATCAACAAGCTGCATCTGCACCTGTCCGACGACCAGGGCTGGCGGATCGCGATCGAGTCCTGGCCGCGGCTGGCGACCTACGGCGGCTCCACCCAGGTCGGCGGCGGCCCCGGCGGCCACTACACCAAGGACGACTACCGCGAGATCGTCCGCTACGCAGCCGACCGCTACCTCACCGTCGTCCCCGAGATCGACATGCCGGGCCACACCAACGCGGCCCTGGCCTCCTACGCCGAGCTCAACTGCAACGGCCAGGCGCCGCCGCTCTACACCGGCACCAACGTCGGCTTCAGCTCGCTGTGCGTGCCCAAGGCGGTGACCTACGACTTCGTCGACGACGTGCTCCGCGAGATCGCGGCGCTCACCCCCGGCCCCTACCTCCACATCGGCGGCGACGAGGCGCACTCCACCAGCCACGAGGACTACGTCGCCTTCATGGACAAGGTGCAGCCGGTGGTCGCCAAGTACGGCAAGACCGTGATCGGCTGGCACCAGCTGACCGGAGCGCACCCGGCGAAGGGCGCCGTCGCCCAGTACTGGGGCTACGACAAGACCGGCGCGCAGGAGCAGGCCCAGGTCGTCGACGCGGCCCGCAACGGCACCCCGCTGATCCTCTCGCCCGCCGACCGGGCCTACCTGGACATGAAGTACGACAAGAACACGCCGCTGGGGCTGTCCTGGGCCGGCTTCGTCGACGCCAGGCGCTCCTACGACTGGGACCCGGGCCGCTACCTCAAGGGCGCCCCCGAGGGGTCGGTCCTGGGTGTCGAGGCACCCATGTGGACCGAGACCCTCTCGACCTCGGCGCACCTGGAGTACATGGCCTTCCCGCGGCTGCCGGGCATCGCGGAGCTGGGCTGGTCCCCGGCGAGCACCCACGACTGGGAGACGTACAAGTACCGGCTGGCGGCCCAGGGCCCGCGCTGGGACGCGCTGGGCATCAACTACTACCGCTCGCCGGAGGTGCCGTGGCCCCATCGGGGGTGAGCCGATGAGGCCCACCGGGCCGTGGTGGGCTTCGTCGCCGGCTGCGGCCCGGTGGGACCCAGGGTCCGTCCTCGAACTCCCCCAGCTACCGCTGGGAGGTGCCCCCAGACGGGCTGGATCAGGTGAGGCCCAGCTCCCGGGCGATCAGCATCCGCTGGACCTCGCTGGTGCCCTCGCCGATCTCCAGGATCTTGGCGTCCCGCCACATCCGGGCGACCGGGTACTCGTTCATGAAGCCGTAGCCGCCGTGGATCTGGGTGGCCTCGCGGGCGTTGTCCACCGCGATCTCGGAGGAGTAGAGCTTGGCGAGCGCGGCTTCCTTCTTGAAGGGCTCGCCGTGCACCAGCCGGGAGGCGGCGTCGCGCCAGGCCAGCCGGGAGGTGTGTGCGCGCATCTCCATGTCGGCGAGCTTGAACTGGATCGCCTGGTTGGCGCCGATCGGCCGCCCGAAGGCCCGCCGCTCCTTGGCGTAGGCGACCGACTCGTCCACACAGCCCTGTGCGAGGCCGGTGGCCAGCGCAGCGATGGCGATCCGGCCCTCGTCCAGGATGCGCAGGAACTGGGCGTAGCCGCGGGCCTCCTCGCCCAGCAGGTTGCCGGCCGGGACCCGGACGTCGGAGAACGACAGCTCACGGGTGTCCGAGGCGCTCCAGCCGACCTTGGAGTACGGGGCGCCGACCGTGAAGCCGGGTGTGCCGGACGGCACCATGATCGAGGAGATCAGCGGGCTGCCATCGTCCTTGCGGCCGGTCACCGCGGTGACCGTCACCACTCCCGTGATGTCCGTACCGGAGTTGGTGATGAAGCACTTGCTGCCGTTGATCACCCAGTCCTGGCCGTCGCGCACCGCGGTCGTGCGGGTGGCGCCCGCGTCCGAGCCGCCGTCCGGCTCGGTCAGGCCGAAGGCGCCGAGCATCTCCCCGCTGCACAGCTTGGGCAGCCACTCGCGCTTCTGCTCCTCGGTGCCGAAGCGGTAGACCGGCATGGCGCCCAGGGAGACGCCGGCCTCCAGGGTGATGGCCACCGACGAGTCGACCCGGGCCAGCTCCTCCAGGGCGATCCCGAGCGCGAGGTAGTCGCCGCCCATGCCGCCGTACTCCTCGGGGAACGGCAGGCCGAACAGGCCCATCCGGCCCATCTCCTGCACGATCTCGTAGGGGAACGCATGCTGCTCGTAGTACTCGCCGATCTTCGGGGCGACGACGTCATGCGCGAACGCCTCGACCGTACGCCGGAGTTCTTCCAGCTCATCGGGCAGGCGGTGGTCCAGTGACATGGGGGTCACTCCTTGTGGGAGAGGGCTCGAAGGGTGCGCGAGGGGCTCGGCCGGCCCAGGGCCTTGGCCATCCACACGCTCGTGGCGACCAGTCGGTCCAGGTCGACGCCGGTCTCGATACCGAGGCCGTGCAACATCCACACGAGGTCTTCGGTGGCGAGGTTGCCGGTGGCGCTCTTGGCGTACGGGCAGCCGCCGAGGCCGCCCGCGGAGGCGTCGACGGTGGTGACGCCGTGCTGGAGGGCGGCGAGGGTGTTGGCGAGGGCCTGCCCGTAGGTGTCGTGGAAATGCACGCCCAGCCGGGAGGTGGGCACGCCGGCCTCGTTGAGGGAGGCGAGCAGGTGCTGGACGTGTCCGGGGGTGGCCACGCCGATGGTGTCGCCCAGGCTCAGCTCGTCGCAGCCCAGGTCCAGCAGCTCCCGGCAGACCCGTACGGTCTGCGCGAGCGGCACCGGGCCCTCCCAGGGGTCGCCGAAGCACATCGACAGATAGCCGCGGACATGGACCTTGGCGTCCTTGGCGCGCGCGACGACCGGGGCGAACATCGCCAGCGCCTCGTCGACCGTGCGGTTGAGGTTGGCCTTGGCGAACGACTCGGTGGCGCTGGCGAACACCGCGATCCGGCGGGCGCCCAGTGCCAGCGCGCGGTCCAGACCGCGTTCGTTGGGCACCAGCACCGGCAGCCGGTGCGGGTCGAGGTCGCCCAGCAGCGGGAACAGCTGCTCCGCGTCGGCGAGTTGGGGCACCCACTTGGGGTGCACGAAGCTGGTGGCCTCGACCGTCGGCAGGCCGGCGTCGGCGAGCCGGTGGACGAACTCGGCCTTGACCTCCGTGGGGACGACGGTCTGCTCGTTCTGCAGCCCGTCGCGTGCGCCCACCTCATGGATCGTCACGCGGGTGGGCAGGCTCTCCGCCCGGATCTCCATCGGCAGTCCGGCCGCGGTCATGACGTGCCCTCCTGCTCGCCCTCGGGTGTCTCATGGGGCGCGATCACGGCCAGGATCTGGTCCATGGCGACGGTCGTGCCCACGCCGACGTCCAGCTCGGTGACGGTCCCGGCGTGCGGTGCGGAGATGACGTGCTCCATCTTCATCGCCTCCACCACCAGCAGGCCCTGCCCGGCGGCCACCTCGTCGCCGACGGCGACCTTGACGACGGTGACGGTGCCCGGCATCGGGGCCGCCAGGGTGTCCGCGCCCTGTCCGCCCGCGGCCCCGCGCAGCGCCGCCGCCACCGGGTCGTGGTCGGTCACCTGCCAGGAGTCGCCGTCCCTGCCGAGCCAGTCGCCGCTGCGGTGGAAGGTGTGCAGGACCCCGTCGACGGTGATCCGTACGCGGTCCGGCTCGACCCGACCGGCCGGGGCGGCGGGCCGTACGTCGTAGTGCACCGGGTCGCGGCCCGGCACCCGCAGCCAGTGGCGGACCGGCGCCGGCTCGCCGCCCAGCCGGAAGCCGCTGGGCGCGGCGAACGGGTCGCGCCAGCCGCCCTGCGCCGCCGGGGGTTCCAGGGCGGCCTGCCGCACCGCCGCGGCCGCCGCGTACACCTCGTGCGGCACCTCGCCGTCGACCAGGCCGGCCGCCTCGCGCTCCACGAGCCCGGTGTCCATCTCGCCGGCGACCACGTCCGGGTGGGCCAGCAGCCGCCGCAGGAAGCCGGCGTTGGTGGTCACGCCCAGGGTGACCGTCTGCGCCAGCGCGGCCCGCAGCCGGCGCAGCGCGCTCGCCCGGTCCGGGCCGTGGGCGATGACCTTGGCGAGCATCGGGTCGTAGCGGCTGCCGACCTCGCCGCCCTCGGTCAGGCCGGAGTCAGTGCGGATCCCGCCGCCCTGCACCTCCTGCAGCGCCAGCACCGTGCCGCCGGTCGGCAGGAAGTCGCGGGCGGGGTCCTCGGCGCACAGTCGCGCCTCGATGGCGTGCCCGGTGAGGGTGATGTCCTCCTGGGCGAAGGGCAGGTGCTCGCCGGCCGCGACCCGCAGTTGCCACTCCACCAGGTCCAGGCCCGTGACCAGCTCGGTGACCGGGTGTTCGACCTGGAGGCGGGTGTTCATCTCCATGAAGAAGTACGAGGCCGGGTCCTTGCCGGGGACGATGAACTCGACGGTGCCGGCGCCGCGGTAGCCGCAGGAGCGGGCCGCCTGGACGGCCGCCTCGCCCATCGCGGCGCGGGTGGCCTCGTCCAGCAGGACCGAGGGGGCCTCCTCGATGATCTTCTGGTGGCGGCGCTGCAGGGAGCACTCGCGCTCGCCGAGGTGGACGACGTTGCCATGGCCGTCCGCGAGCACCTGGATCTCGATGTGCCGGGGGCGGTCGATCCAGCGCTCGACGAGCAGGGTGTCGTCGCCGAAGGAGGAGCGGGCCTCGCGGCGGGCGGCGGCGATCTCGTCGGCCAGCAGCGTCTCGTCGCGGACCAGCCGCATGCCCTTGCCGCCGCCGCCCGCCGACGGCTTGAGCAGCACGGGCAGGCCGATCTCCCGTGCGGCGGCGGCCAGTTGGCCGTCGTCCAGCCCGCTGCCCGAGGAGCCGGGGACGACCGGGACGCCGGCCGTGCGCACCGTCTCCTTGGCGCGGATCTTGTCGCCCATCAGCTCGATGGACTCCGCGGACGGGCCGATGAAGACCAGCCCCGCCGCCGCGCAGGCGCGGGCGAAGCCGGCGTTCTCGGCGAGGAAGCCGTAGCCGGGGTGGACCGCCTGTGCGCCGGTGCGCGCCGCCGCGTCCAGCAGCCGCTCCACCGACAGATAGCTCTCCGCGGCCGGGGCCGGGCCGATCCGTACGGCCGTGTCGGCCTCGCGGACGTGCCGGGCGTCGGCGTCCGCGTCGCTGTGGACGGCGATGGAGCGGATGCCGAGGGCGCGCAGCGTGCGGATCACACGGACCGCGATCTCGCCGCGGTTGGCGATCAGGACGCTGTCGAACATCGTCGTTGCCATGGGTGTGGGCATTCCCCTCATCAAGATCACATCCGGAAGACGCCGTAGCCGGGCGCCGCGGGGTCCCTTTGGGGGAGCGGGGCGTTGGCGCAGGCGGTCAGCGCCAGCCCCAGCACCTGCCGGGTCTCCAGCGGGTCGATCACGCCGTCGTCCCACAGCCGCGCGGTGGCGTAGTAGGCGTTGCCCTGGGTGTCGTACTGCTCGCGGACCGGCGCCTTGAAGGCGGCCTCCTCCTCGGCGCTCCACTCCTCGCCGCGTGCCTCCAGCTGGTCGCGCTTGACGGTCGCGAGGACGGAGGCGGCCTGTTCGCCGCCCATCACCGAGATCTTGGCGTTCGGCCACATCCACAAGAAGCGCGGCGAATAGGCCCGCCCGCACATGGAGTAGTTGCCCGCCCCGTACGAGCCGCCGATGACGACGGTCAGCTTCGGGACGCGGGTGCAGGCCACCGCCGTCACCATCTTCGCGCCGTGCTTGGCGATGCCGCCCGCCTCGTAGGAGCGGCCGACCATGAAGCCGGAGATGTTCTGCAGGAACAGCAGGGGGATGCCGCGCTGGTCGCACAGCTCGATGAAGTGCGCGCCCTTCTGGGCGGATTCGGAGAACAGGATGCCGTTGTTGGCGACGATGCCGACCGGATGGCCGTGGATGTGGGCGAAGCCGGTGACCAGCGTCGTGCCGTACTCGGCCTTGAACTCCGCGAACCGCGAGCCGTCCACGATCCGCCCGATCACCTCGCGGACGTCGTAGGGGGTGCGGGAGTCCACCGGCACCGCGCCGTACAGCCCGGCCGGGTCGAGCTCGGGCTCGTCCGCCTTGCGCACCGTCCAGGGCAGCGGGGGCCGTTCGCCGAGCGTGGCGACGATGGTCCGCACGATCCGCAGCGCGTGCGCGTCGTCCTCGGCGAGGTGGTCGGTGACGCCGGAGACCTTGGAGTGCACCTCGCCGCCGCCCAGCTCCTCGGCCGTGACGACCTCGCCGGTCGCGGCCTTCACCAGCGGCGGTCCGCCCAGGAAGATCGTGCCCTGGTTGCGGACGATCACCGCCTCGTCGCTCATCGCGGGGACGTAGGCGCCGCCCGCCGTGCAGGAACCCAGGACGGCGGCGATCTGGGGGATGCCGGCGCCCGACATCCGGGCCTGGTTGTAGAAGATCCGCCCGAAGTGCTCGCGGTCCGGGAAGACCTCGTCCTGCATGGGCAGGAACGCGCCGCCGGAGTCGACGAGATACAGGCAGGGCAGGCGGTTCTCCAGGGCGATCTCCTGGGCCCGCAGATGCTTCTTGACCGTCATCGGGTAGTACGTGCCGCCCTTGACCGTGGCGTCGTTGGCGATGATCAGCGCCTCGCGGCCGCTGACCCGGCCGATGCCCGCGATCACCCCGGCGGCCGGCGCCGCGCCCGCGTACATGCCCTCCGCCGCCAGCGGCGCCACCTCCAGGAACGGCGAGCCGGGGTCCAGGAGGGCGTCCACCCGGTCCCTGGGCAGCAGCTTGCCGCGTGCGGTGTGCCGTGTCCTGGCCTTCTCGCCGCCGCCCAGCCGGGCCGCCGCGAGCTTCTCGCGCAGTTCGGCGGCCAGCTCGCGGTGCGCGGCCTCGTTGGCCCGCCAGGAGTCGGACGCCGGAACGGCCGCGCTCCCCAGCACCGGTGCCTGTTCCATCAGTACGAGCCCCCTTGCTCGATCACCTGCCCCGGCGCCGCGATCGGCGTCCGCCGGGCCATCCGGGTTAATGGCCGTTAACCTCATTTCCCTCAGGTTAACGAGCACTAACCCGGCTGTCTACAATCGACGTCATGAGTAATGCGCAGGCCTCCGCCCCGAACAGCCGCCGCGAGCAGATCCTCAAGGAGGCCGCCCGGCTCTTCGCCGAGCGTGGTTTCCACGGCGTCGGCGTCGACGAGATAGGGGCGGCCGTGGGCATCTCCGGCCCCGGCCTCTACCGGCACTTCGCCGGCAAGGACGCGATGCTCGCCGAGCTGCTGGTCGGCATCAGCGAGCGGCTGCTCGCGGGAGGCCGGATGCGGGTCGCGGAGGGCGGCGAGAGCCCCGAGGCGGTGCTGCGCGCGCTGATCGACGGCCATATCGACTTCGCGCTGGACGACCGGCCGCTGATCACCGTGCACGACCGCGAGCTGGACCGGCTGCGCGAGGCCGACCGCAAGCGGGTGCGCCAGCTCCAGCGGCAGTACGTCGAGCTGTGGGTGGGGGTCGTCCGCCAGGTCCACCCCGGGCCCTCCGAGTCCCAGGCCCGCGCCGCGGTGCACGCCGTCTTCGGCCTGCTGAACTCCACCCCCCACCTGGGCCGCCCCGGCTCCCTGCCGGGCCGTACGGAGATGGCGGAGCTGCTGCACCGGCTGGCGCTGGGGGCCTTCGGGGCGGTGGCCGACGAGTCGGCGAGCGGGGAGTCGGTGGCGCTGGGGGTGTCGGGCACATAGGGCGCGCCCCGGCCCGCACGGGTTTTCGTTGACCTCTGGACAGTTTTGGTGACCGGCCGGTAGCTTTCGCTGAGCAAGCGCTTAGATTCAGGCTTTGGCCGGTGAGCTGGAGGAGGCGACGCAGATGCGCCGTACGGTGTTCAACGAGGACCACGAGGCGTTCCGGGAGACCCTGCGCGCCTTCATCGAGGCCGAGGTCGTCCCCGTCTACGACGAGTGGTTCGCCGCGGGCCAGGCGCCGCGCGACTTCTACTACAAGCTCGCCGAGCTCGGCGTCTTCGGCATCCGCGTCGGCGAGGAGTACGGCGGCGCGGGCATCGACTCGTACAAGTTCGAGGCCGTGATGTACGAGGAGACCGCGCGTGCCGGCGTCTCCTTCGGTGGCTCCGGCGTGCATGTGCTGCTCGGCCTGCCGTACATCAAGATGCTCGCCACCGACGAGCAGAAGAAGCGGTTCCTGCCGAAGTTCGTCTCCGGTGAGGAGATGTGGGCGCTGGCGATGACCGAGCCGGGCACCGGCTCCGACCTCGCGGGCATGAAGACCACCGCCAAGCTCTCCGAGGACGGCACGCACTACGTCCTCAACGGCGCCAAGACCTTCATCACCGGCGGCGTCCACGCCGACCGCGTCATCGTCTGCGCCCGCACCGCCGCCCCGCGCGAGGACGACCGCCGCTTCGGCATCTCCCTCTTCGCCGTCGACACCAAGTCCGAGGGCTACTCCGTCGGCCGCAAGCTGGACAAGCTGGGCCTGAAGGTCTCCGACACCGCCGAGCTGGCCTTCGTCGACGTGCGGGTGCCGGTCGAGGACCTGCTGGGCGAGGAGAACAAGGGCTTCTCCTACCTCGGCCTCAACCTGGCCTCCGAGCGCTGGGGCATAGCCTTCGGCGCCTACGCGCAGGCCGCGGCGGCCGTCCGCTTCGCCACGCAGTACGTGCAGGAGCGCACCGTCTTCGGCAAGCCGGTCGCCGCCTTCCAGAACACCAAGTTCGAGCTGGCCGCCTGCCAGGCCGAGGTGGACGCCGCGCAGGCCGTCGCCGACCGCACCCTGGAGGCCCTCGACGCGGGTGAGCTGTCCCCGGCCGAGGCCGCCAGCGCCAAGCTGTTCTGCACCGAGGTCGCGCACCGCGTCATCGACCGCTGCCTGCAGCTGCACGGCGGCTACGGGTTCATGAACGAGTACCCGATCGCCCGCCTCTACGCCGACAACCGGGTGAACCGCATCTACGGCGGCACCAGCGAGATCATGAAGTCGATCATCGCCAAGTCGATGGGCCTGTAGGGGTCCCCCGCACGTGAACGACGCACTGCAGTCCCTGCTCGGTCTGCTCGCCCTGGAGCGGATCGAGCAGGACATCTTCCGCGGGCAGTCCCAGGCTTCGGTCGTACCCCGGGTCTTCGGCGGCCAGGTCGCCGCCCAGGCCCTGGTCGCGGCCGGGCGCACGGTTCCGGCCGACAGGCCGCCGCACTCCCTGCACGCGTACTTCCTGCGGCCGGGCGACCCCGGCGCGCCCATCGTCTACACCGTCGACCGCATCCGCGACGGCCGGTCCTTCACCACCCGCCGGGTCGTCGCCGTCCAGCACGGCCAGCCGATCTTCCACCTCTCCGCCTCCTTCCAGGTGCACGAGGAGGGGATGGAGCACCAGGAGCCGATGCCGGCGGCACCGGACCCGCTGCAACTGCCCACCGCCGCCGAGATGCTGCCCCGCTACGCCGACCGGTTCGCCGGCCCGGGGGTCGTCGACCGGCTGCTGGAAGCTCGGGCCGCGATCGATCTGCGGTACGTGGGCGAGCCGCCGTTCGGCACCGTCGGCGAGGTGCGCGAGCCCCGTTCCCAGGTCTGGTTCCGCACCCACGGCAAGCTGGAGGACGACGGGGAGATCCCCCGCCCCCTGCTGGACATCTGCCTGGTCACCTACGTCTCCGACATGACCCTGCTGGACTCCGTCCTGCTCGCTCACGGCCGGGGCGGCTGGGCGGTCGGCGACGTGGTCGGCGCGAGCCTGGACCACGCGATGTGGTTCCACCGGCCGCTGAGCGCCGACGAGTGGCTCCTGTACGACCAGGAGTCCCCCACCGCCCAGGGCGGCCGGGGACTGGGCAAGGGCCGGATCTTCACGGCCGACGGCCGACTGGCGGTCTCGGTGATCCAGGAGGGCGTGATCAGGGCTCCGCGCGCGCACTAGGCGAGTCGTGCCCCGGCCGCCGACGTCCCTGGTGCGTCGGCCGTCATCCCTTGCAGGTCGTATGGCCCTTGCAGCCCAGCTTGGCGCCGGTCAGCCTGGCGCCTTCCAGATAGGCGCCGGAGAGATCGGTGCGGGTGAGGTCGGCGTGGGTGAGGTCGGCCTCGACGAGGACGGAGCCGGAGAGGTCGGCGCCGGTGAGGTCGGCTCCGGAGAGCTCGGCGCGGCGCAGGTCGGCGCCGCGCAGACGCGCGCCGGTGAGATCGGCGTGGCGCAGGTCGGCGTGGGGGAGGTACGCGCCGGCGAGGGCCGGTCTGACGCCGGGGTGCGCCCTGCGCCAGTTGTTCCACTCCGCCACGCCGCGCTTGAGCAGGGCGATCTGGGCGGCGTCGGCCGGTGGCTCGTCGGCGGCCCGGGGAGCGGGGGCGCCTGGCGCGGTGGCCGCGGGGCTCGGGGTGGGGGTGCCCAGCACACAGGCGGCCGCGGCCAGGGCGACGGCCGCGGCCCGCAGGCCGGTGGGGGGAAGCGCGCGCATGGCTCATCCTTTCTGCCGGTGAAGCACGGACAGTCAAGATGGGAACACACTCCGCTGCCGATTTCTCGTCGGGCCGGTCGGGCCGATCGGCAGCCGACGGGGTCCCTCGGGCCCGGCCCGTCGGCCCCTCGGCCCCGTGCCCCAGCCGCCCGGCGCCCTCAGCCCAGCAGCCCCGCCGCGTCCAGCAGGTAGGCGGTCAGCGGGTCGTAGTAGCGCGGGCTGCGGACATGGTCGTCCAGGGGGATGGTCACCTGCAGCGTGCCCTCCGCCTCGGCGAGGAAGAGCGCCGGGTCGTTGCAGTCCGCGAAGCCCACCGCGTCCAGGCCGCGCTGGCCCGCGCAGCCCGCCCAGCCGTGGTCGGCCATCACCAGATCCGGCTGCGGCCGGCCCTCGCGCTCCAGCCCGTTGAGGATCGCGGCCATCGGCTCGGGGGAGTGGGTGTGCCACAGCGTCGCGCCGCGCTCCAGCATGGCCACGTCGCCGAACTGGAAGACCAGGCCGTCGTCCGCCTGCAGCCCGTCGGGAATGACGACGATCTCGCAGCCGGCCGCCCGCAGCGCCTCGGCCGTCGCACGGTGCACATCGAGCAGCCCGCCCGGATGGCCGGTCGCGAACAGCACGCTCTGCCGGTCGGCCGCCGCCTTGCGCAGCACCGCCGCCGTACGGTCCAGCGCGTCCACCGTCAGCTCCGGGTCGATGGTGTCCTGGCCCTGCCGGTGGTGCGGATCGTCGCTCACCCCGCAGCGCTCCGCCATCACGGCCAGCACGTCCTGCTCGTCCGACCACCGGTCGCCGAACTCCAGGCCGAACCAGTAGTGGCGGTCGCCGTTGGCGAGCCTGCGGTAGTGGGAGAGGTTGTTCTCGCGGGGAGTGGCGACATCACCGGCGATGCGGGTGCGGACGAGATGGTCGACGAGTTCGGCGCGCGAGGGGACGGCGGCTGCGGAGGCTATCGGCATAGCGCCATTGTGCCCGGACGGGTGATCCGGGGCGGGGCACTTCCACACCCCGGACGGTGCGGGGGCCGCCGGGCGGGCGCAGCGCACCGCGGCCCGGACGTCCGAGCGGGCGGGGGCGGGGAGCAGCGGAGCCACCCGCTGTCCAAAACGTCGAACGCGGTCGACCTCCCTGCCGAAAATGTCCATGGGCCGGACCGGTGCCCGTCCGTAACCTCACCCTCATGACCACCGCAGCCAGCGCATCCCACGAGCCCGTCGGCCCCGTCGACTCCTCCCGCGTCCCCCGCTACGCCGGGCCCGCGACCTTCGCCCGCCTGCCGCGCCTCGACGAGGTCGGCGGCCGCGCCGACGTGGCCGTCGTCGGTGTCCCCTTCGACACCGGTGTCTCCTACCGGCCCGGCGCCCGCTTCGGTGGCAACGCCATCCGCGAGGCCTCCCGCCTGCTGCGCCCGTACAACCCGGCCCAGGACGCCTCCCCCTTCGCGCTCGCCCAGGTCGCCGACGCCGGTGACATCGCCGCGAACCCGTTCAACATCAACGAGGCGGTCGAGACCATCGAGGCCGCGGCCGACGACCTGCTCGGCACCGGCGCCCGCATGATGACCCTCGGCGGCGACCACACCATCGCCCTGCCGATCCTGCGGTCGGTCGCCAAGAAGCACGGCCCGGTGGCCCTGCTCCACTTCGACGCCCACCTGGACACCTGGGACACCTACTTCGGCGCCGAGTACACCCACGGCACGCCGTTCCGCCGCGCCGTCGAGGAGGGCATCCTCGACACCTCCGCGCTCTCGCACGTCGGCACGCGCGGCCCGCTGTACGGCAAGAAGGACCTCGACGACGACGAGAAGATGGGCTTCGGCATCGTCACCTCCGCGGACGTCATGCGGCGCGGGGTGGACGAGGTCGCCGACCAGCTGCGCCAGCGCATCGGCGACCGCCCGCTGTACATCTCCATCGACATCGACGTGCTGGACCCGGCGCACGCGCCCGGCACCGGCACCCCCGAGGCGGGCGGCCTGACCTCCCGCGAGCTGCTGGAGATCGTGCGCGGACTGTCCTCCTGCAACCTGGTCTCGGCGGACGTGGTGGAGGTCGCTCCGGCGTACGACCACGCGGAGATCACCTGTGTGGCCGCCTCGCACACCGCGTACGAGCTGACGACGATCATGTCGCGGCAGATCGCCGCCGGCCGCCAGGGCTGACGGCCACCGTCCGCCGCGTGCGGACACGGTCCGGTACGGCACGACGACGGCCCGCCACGGAACGACCGTGGCGGGCCGTCGCGTCGCGTCACAACGTGTCGAAATTGTCCGGGTCGAGGACGTGCTGCCAGGGTGCGGACGTCCCCGCCGCGGGGGCGATGCCCTTCAGCCAGTCGGCCAGTTCGGCCAGCAACTCCTCCGAGTCCAGATTTCCCGACTGGTCGTAGACCACCATCCGCTGCCAGTGCAGCGCCACCATCGCGGTGAAGTGGGCCAGACTCGTCCCGACCAGGGTCTTTGTGCCCGCCCCGGCGTCGAGTGCGGTGGCCTTCGGCGCCCGGTGGACCGCGCCCGAGGTGCCGTCCAGGCAGAGCACGCCCTCGATCCATTCGCCCAGCAGATAGAACGGGCCCTCGCCATCGGGGCGTTCGGCGCCCTGCGACCGGCCCCAGTCGACTTCCTCCAGGCCCGTTTCCGACAGCGGCAGGGTGGTGAGGCCGAGGAAGAGTTCGACCTGTGGGAAGCCGACCTCCCGCAGGAAGTCGCGCGAGGGCTGATGGGTGAGGCCGTCGGGGAGGCGGGAGCCGGCCGGCCGGTGGGTACGGTCGGCGCCGAAGACCGCACACAGGCGCTCGTGGGTGGGCCGGCAGTCGTCGGCTGGGCGGTAGGGGCGGGTGGCGACGAAGCCGTGCGGAGCGAGCATCGGCAGGGCGAAGGCCGGTGCCGGTGCGGTTGCGGTCGCGGGAGAAGGCGCCGTACGCGGGTCGCTCTCGGGCACGGTCACGGCGTAGACGCCCTGGGTGCCGCCCAGCACCACGACGTCCCCCACCACCGCCGCCGCGTTCAGCCCTGGGACGCGCAGCGTGAGTCGGGTGTCGTGGGTCGCCGAAGCCCGGGAGCGGCGCAGATCCACCTTGTTCCAACCGGTGTCCGCTTCCCAGACGGGTGCTGGTGCGGGGGCTGTCGTCGCACCCTGCGCGGCGTCTGACGCATCGTCCGGTGCCTCGGCCGGGGCCCCGGTCAGGGCGTTCCACCGGCGCCGGGCGCCGGTGCTTCCCGTGCTCTCCACCACGGCCGAACCGGGTACGGCCACCAGGGACTCGACCTCTCCGACATGGTCGGGCGAAGGGGTGAACTGGCCTCCCCGCCGCCAGCGAGCCCATTCCGTCCGCCAGGGAAGGTCGACGGCCCGGTCGAGGGCCTCCGCGGTGTCGAGGTCGTTCCGGCACACGGCGTTGCGGTGTAGGAAGGCGATCCACTCCTCGTGCGCGTCCGGTGCGATGCCCAGCTTGTCGAGATAGTGGATATCCGCGGCGAGCGATCCCACGGGGATTCCGTCGGGAAAGGCGAGCGGAAGCGGCTCCAGCAGGGCCGTGCGCTCGCAGGCGACCAGTACGCGCGGGTCGGAGATCACCTGCTCGAAAATCCCCGATCGGGCCGCATGGGCGGGCAGGGCGCGCGCCGCATAGGAGGCGAGCGGGCCCGGCGGAAGGTGGCGCAGTGCCGCCACGATCCGGTCGTTCATTTCACGCCCTTCGTCCGCCATGGCGCGCCGGATGCGGTGCGCGTATCCCTCGTGGCGGAAACGCACCGTATCGCCGTCGAGCGACAGTGAACCGAGTTCTTCGGCGATGCGCCGCACCTGCTCGACGTCGAGCCGAACACCGATGATCTCAGCCAGCGCGCACCATTCCTCAAGGCGCAGCGTGCGAAGTTCGGCCTGGGCCAGTGCCCGTAGGGCGGCGCTTTCCACGGAGTGCGGGTCGGGGAGCGGTGGGGATTCCTCTTTCGCCGTCCCGGCGCCGTCGAGGGAAATGGCCGGGGCTTTCTTCGGCAGCGGTGCGACGGAGGAATCCACCTCCGCGATCAGCCGGACGCCGGTCCGGGCGGCGCCGGCGCCCAGGGCCCAGACGACGGACCGCATGACGCGGCCGGGTTCGGACGAGGTCCGCACACCGCCCGCCAGATGCACCTCGCCCACTGCGACGACCCGCTCGATCCTGGCACGTCGCAGCGCGTTGGCGTACTGGACGGGGTTGCGCTCATACAGGTCGTACGGGACGTCCAGCAGCTCGACGATCTTGAGGAAGACCTGCTCCGCCGAGAGTCCTGCCGCATCGACGAGGAGCGTCTCGTCGGACCGGGAATCCAGGGTGCGCAGCAGGCGGGTCTTTCCTGAACCGGCCGCCCCGGTGAGGAAGACGAACCCGCTCGGCGCCCGGTCCTCGCCCTCGACCCATTTCTGTACTTCCTGGTGGGGCGAGGTGCTGCCTGATTTCCCGGATTCACGGTCCGTCATGCTTCGCCTTTCAAGTGCTGCCGTCGGGTGGCGTTATGAGAGGCCGCCCTGATGCTTTACTTTGACCCATAGCTTACCAATTTCCAGCATATTGGCGACATGGGCCCCGTCGTTCAGCTTTTTGCGAGTCGTGCCGGCAGGTACTTCTTCGGGGACGGTCTCCGCGTTCTTCCGGTACTCCGTCGCGTAATAGACATCCACCCCGGGAATCCTTTCCCGCAGCGTATCCGAGCAGTTCGCCAGCCCCTGGCCCCGGCCGCACGGCTCACGATCCGTATAAAGGCTGAGGCGCTCGTATTTTTCTCCGTCCTTTCGGCCCGCATCGAGCGAGTCCAGATAGTCGAGGATATGTGGTTCGGAGTGCTTTCCGGGAATGGGGGCGTCGTTTCCGAAGGAGGAGTCGACCACGAAGCTCGTTTCCTTCGTCTTCGGGTCGTAGACCTCGACGACGGCGTAGTTCCGGCCGGTGAAGTCCGGCCGGTGGTCCCCGGACGCATTGAGCGCTCCGGAGAATCCCGCCTGGCCGAAGGCGTCCTTGATCGCCTGCTTGAGGTCGGCGTCCTGACGGCTGGCCGAGGGCCATTGGTTCGACTGGTGTGCCACGACAGGGGGAGAGGTCGTGACGTTCGCCCCCTGCTGGATGGGCTTTCCGTCCTTGTCCTTGTCGCCGGCGTAGGGGTGCTCGCGGGGCTCCGGGCTCATTCCGACGGCATGCGCGGCGTGGAAGGAGTGGCTCATACGCGCCATGGCGGCGACCACCGCACCCTGCTCGCCGGGGTGCAGGGTGTCGAAGCCGGGCAGGGCGTCGATGAGGTCGCGCCGGCGGAGCAGCGGGTACCGCGGCACCCCGTTCTCGTCCGGCGTGGGCACACAGCGGTTGAGGACGGCCGCCAGCGGGCTCTGGGTCTCGCCCTCCGGGATCTCCGCCCATTGGCTCATGCGCTGGTAGGGGACATCGGTGTCCACCTGGCGAACGTCGTTGCTGTCGCGCACATTCGCCTGGTGTTCCATCGGGTACATGCCGTGGTGCCTTGAGTCGGCCGTCTCCGCAGGGCCGATCCGGGGGTGCGCTCCCTCTTGGCGGTGCGGCTCGTTCCGTGCCGCTTCCGCGTTCTCGGGCTCGTCCTTCGGGACGACGGGCGGGGGCTTCGGCTGAGCCCCGGCGGGTTCGGCGGCGGGTCGACGGTCGCTCTGGCTGCTGTGGTTGTCGCTGCTGTGGTTGTCGGTGGTGGGGGTGGTGGGTGTGGTGGGGAGGGGGCGGCGGATGGGGTCGAGGGGGATGGCGTGGACGCCGTTGGTGCCGTCGTGGAGGGGGGTGTTGCTGCGTTGGCCGGTTTGGGCGTCGACGTAGGTGATGTTGCCGTTGTGGTTGACGACGTTCCAGGCGTGGGCGCGGCCGTTGCTGTCCTGGGTGATGATGACGGCTTGGGAGCCGTGGCCGGCGTCGTGGAGGTCGTTTTCGAGGCGGTGGAAGGCGTCGTTGCCGTTGCCGTAGTCGTGGAAGCGGGCGCCGAGGGTGTTTTCGATGCGGTCGCGGCCGTTGTTCTCGCCGCGGTCGGAGGGGGTGCCGTCGGGGTGGGTGTCGGGGGTGCGGTGGGCGGCGGCGGTGGGGTTGCCGGAGTAGGTGTCGGCGGTGGCGAGGGCGGCGTCGACGCAGTTGTTGTTGCGGCCGGGGGTGTCGGGGCCGGGGTCGTTGATGGAGTCGACCCAGTTGCCGTCGTCGGGGTCGGGGTGGCGTTGGGGTGTGCCGTCGTCGTCGCGGGGGATGGAGTTCTCGACGTGCTGTTGGTGTGCGTCGGTGGGCCCTTCGAGGCCGCCGGGACGTTCACGGTTACGCGTCTCGGAGGCGGGCGGGTGGTCGCCCGGTGGGTCGGTGTGGCCGTCGGTGCCGGTGCCGTCCCCGTGGGGCTGGGGCGAGTCGGTGTGGCCGTCGCCGTTCGGGGGAGTCCCGTTACGGTCCGGCCGGTCGTCGGCGCGGTCCGGGACGGTGGGGCGGTCGGAGTTGGTGGGCCTGTCGGCGTCGGTGGGGCGGCCGGGGTCGGTCGGGCGGCCGGGGCCGGTGGTCCGCGGGTCCGGCCGTGTGGCGTCGGGGCGTGTGGTGTCCGGGCGCGTCGTGTCGGGGCGCGTCGTGTCGGGCCGTGTGGCGTCCGGGCGGGTGGGCGGCGGGGTGGGGCGCTGCCGGCGCGGGTCGGGGCGGCCGTTGTCGGGGTTCGACGGGCTCTGCGGGGCCTGGGGGCGGCGTGGTCCGTCGAGGCGGGGGTCGTGGGCCGGGCGGTCCGGGCGGCGCTGCTGGGTGACGTCGTGGACCGGCTGGGAGCCGTCCGGGCGGCGGTTGGGCGCGGCGGTGGGGCCCGCGGCGGACGGCGGTGGGGTGCCGCGCGGCGGGGCGGCGTTCGGCGTCGCGGGTCCGCCCTGTGCGGGGACGGCGGTGGGCACGCCCATCGGGCCCGGGGTCTGCGGAGCGCTCTGCGACGGTTGCTGCTGCGGGGTGGCGGGGGTGTGGGGACCGGGGTCCGTCGCCGGGTGCGCGGTGGGCGGCGGTGCGGTCATGGTGTCGGCGGACTGGGTGGTGACGGTGGTGTCGTCCTCGTCACGGACGTGCGGCATCGGGTCGCCGGGCGAGGGATCGCGCTGTCCGACGGGCGGCCCCGACGCGGGTGAGTGCTGCACCGGGGCGCCCTGGGAGGGCACGCCCACATGGGGCGTGGCCGGACGCCCGCCTCCCGTACCGCTGTTGGAGCCGTCCCCGTCGTGCGTGCCGCTTGCGCCACCGGTCCCGCCGTCGCCGGTGCCGTTGCCGTAGGGGGCGGTGTCGGTGTTGCCGGGCGCGTGGCCGCCGGCCGGGTCGGCGGCGGGGGCCGGGGAGGACTGCTGTGGGGACGGCCCCGCGTCTGGATGGGACGGGCCGTCGGGAGCGGCGGCGGCCGGCTGGTTCGCGGCGGTGTGGTCCGGGGAGGGCCCGGAGGCGTGGTCCGGGGTGGTTCCGGATCCGGGGGCAGGTCCGGAATCGGGGGCCGGTCCGGGGCCGGGCGCCGGCGTCGTGTCCGGGGCCGGCTGCGTACGGATCGAGTCCGGCCCGGAGTCCGGTCGGGCGGAATCCGGGGTGCTGCCAGGGGCGTTGTCAGGGGCGTTGTCGGAGGCGTTGTCCGGGGCGGGCTGGGTGCTCACCGGCCCCGGATCGGACGTGGGGCCCGGTGTCGGGGTGTGGCCGGTGTCCGAGGTGGGGCCGCTCGGTGTCGGGGTGTGGCCGGTGTCCGAGGTGGGGCCGCTCGGTGCCGGGGTGTGCCCGGAGTCCGCGGTGGGCCCGCCCGGTGCCCGATCGGAGCCCCCGTACGGGTTGTGGTCGCTGCCGCCGGTGTAGCCCTCGTCGAAGGCGGTGCGCTGGCTCGGGGGCGGCAGCGGCTGGGCCTGGGGGACGTGGCGACCGTCCTGGCCGGGGGAGGAACCGTGGGAGGGGTCGGACGGGGTGCCGCCGGAGCCGGTGTCCGTGGCGCCCGAACCTCCCGCCGCATGACCGGAGTCGGAGCCACCGCCGGTCGCCCCGGTCCCCCCGGCGCCGCTCCCGCCACCGGTGCCGGTACTGCCTCCCGCACCCGCATGCGTCCCCGTACCGCCTCCGCTCGACGTACCGGAGCCGGACCCACCTCCGTCGGAGCCGCTCCCCGAGCCGCTGCCGGAGCTGCTACCGGAACTCGAACCGCTCCCGGAGCCGCCCCCGCTGCCGGACCCCGATCCGCTGCCGGACCCCGATCCGCTCCCCGAGCCGGATCCGCTGCCGCTGTCGGACCCGCTGCCGCTGCCGGACCCGGACCCGGACCCGCTCCCGGACCCCGCGGACTCGCCGGACCCCCCGCCGTTCCCGTCCCCGCCGTCGCCGCCGTCGCCGCCCCGCCCGGCGGCGTGGTCCAGGCCGCCGCGAGCATGGTGACCGGCCCTGCCGCCCGCGCCGTCCCGCAGCGCCTCGGTGAAGGTCTGACCGGAGTTCTTGGCCGCCTCGATGCCCGCGTCCGCGCCGGTCTTGAGGCTGCGGCCGACGTCGAAGCCCTGCTGGGCCCCGAAGTTCATGTTCATGCCCTGGGCGATGGCGTCGGAGATCATGGCCTCCAACGCGGAGACCGCGGGCTCCTTGACCGTCTCGACGATGGCCTCCACCAGGGCCTCGCGCGCTTCCTTGAGGATCCGACGCACGATCAGACGGGTGGCCTGGGTGGCGCCCGCCGCACCGATTTCGGACAGGCCGAGGGTGAAGGGCGCCGCCGCCTGGGCCGCGATGATCTCCGCCGCGAGGATCGCCAACTGGGCGATCACCGCGACTTTCATCCCGATGATGATCACCGAGCCCGCGTCCATCGCGAAGGCGATCAGCTCGGCGGCCGTACGGGCGTCGTCGAGGTAGCCGGAGCCGCTGCCGGAGAACTTCTCCCAGGTCTTGCTGAAGCCCTCGATGCTCTCGCCGGAGTTGGCCGACAGGACGCCGCCGGCGGCGGAGACGCCCTCGGACTGCAGCTGCTCGACGGCACTGGCGAACTCCCGCCAGTGGTTGGCGGACTCGTTCATCTTGTCCTCGTCGCCCGTCGGCCAGTCGTAGCCGAGCATCTCGAGGACCCACTCCAGCCAGTCCGGCAGCATGAGCGACATGACGGCGATCCCCCGTAGAACGTCGAGACGATGATGGACGAGCGGAGAAGGAGAGCTGGCGCTGGTCTTCGTGCTTGCGCGGGCGGTGACGCCGCGGGCGCGTCAGACCTGCGGTGCCTTGAAACCGCTGATCAGTTGGCTCTGTGCCTCGGCGTTGGCGACGTGCTGCTTCATCAGGGACTCGTTGAAGTCCTCGTCGGCCTGGTGGTTGTCGGCCATGGTGTTCAGGGCGCCGCCGATCTCCTGGAGCTTGGCGGCCAGATGCCCCATCGACTCGTACATCCCGTCGCGCAGGCCCTCGTAGACCACGCCGAACTTCTCGCCGATGTCGTCGTCGCCCCACGGCGGCGTGTCCTGGCCCTCCAGCCCGGTCAGGGCGTTCTTCAGCTTGCCGACCGCGGTCTGGTAGCGCTGCCCGACACTGGTGAAGTCCTTGCCCCCGGCCTTCAGCGACGGGATGTCGGCCTGCAGTCCATCTCCGGCCATCGCGGCCCCCGTTCCACATGCTCGTCGTGACGTGCAGTACAACGCGGGAGAAAGTTTAGTGGCGTACTCCCTTGTGCCATCAAGGAGTTGACTGTCACAACGCTGTCACCGGGGGGCCGGCGTCACCGGGCGGGGCGGGTGTCCCGGTCGAGGCAGCGCAGCGCGAACCACAGCTCCATACGGACGTCGGCGTCGTCCAGGTCGGCGTCCAGGAGCGTGCCGATACGGGCGATGCGCTGGCGGACGGTGTTGCGGTGGATGCCCAGGGAGTTCGCCGTGCGATCCCAACTGCCGTGCAGCGCGAGCCAGGTGTGCAGGGTGTCGAGCAGAGGTGGGGAACCGTCCAGCGGGGCGAGCAGGGCCCGGGCGTGCTGACGGGCGTCACCGGGGGCGATGAGGGAGGTGAGGTCGTGGGGGCCGGGGGTGTGCCGGCGGACGAGGGGGGCGCGGCGGGCGAGGGCACGGCGCAGGGCGGTGGCGGCGTGCCGGTCGGCGGCCGGCAGCTCCTCGACCGGTACGGGCTCGCTGACGCCGAGCGTCCAGCCGGGCTGCGCGGCGATGTCGTGGCCGGCGGGGACCAGGGCGCGCAGGGCGGGCACGCCGGCATCAGGGGCCGGGGCGACCAGTGCGGTACCGAGCGCGGCGGCCAGTGAAGCCGCCGACTCCGTCGTCTCCCGGCGGCGCTCGGCATGGACGACGGTCCACAGGGGAGGGCCCAGGAGCGGGGCGACGTCGGCCGGGCGGGCGCCGAGGAGCAGGCGCACCAGGGCCGCGGAGTGCTCCGGGCCGTCCGGGCCGCGGTCGGCGGCGGGGCCGGTGATCAGCGAGAGCAGGACGGCGGCGACGCCCGCGATGGTGTACGCGGGCGGATCGTGCGGGTCCGCGGCGACCACGAGGGCGAGCGCCTGCGGGCCGGCGGTGCGCCCCGTCAGGGCGTACGCGGACAGCTGGGTACCGGGCAGCGCGTCGGTGGCCGAGGACGGGCCGCCGGCGCCGACGACCTGCGCGAGCCGGCCGGCCGCGGCGCGTACGGCGTCGGCGGGGCGGGGGCCGGCCGCGCCGTGCTCCGTGCCGTCCGGTGCGAGCAGCGCGGTCCAGCCGTGGACATGGCGGGCCAGGGCGCGCAGCACGGCGCCGGCCGGCTCGGGGCGGCCGGCGGCCGTGGCCAGGGCGCGCTGCGCCTCGCTGAGCCGGGTCAGCTCGCGGTGTCGGGCCTCGGTCACGGCCTGCCACACGGCGCTCTCCACGGCGGTGAACGGGGTGCCCGCCGGGACCTCGACCAGCGGCAGACCGTGCCGGTCGCAGGCCGCCACCAGGGCGGGCGGGACGGTGTCGTGCACCGGCGCGATCCCGAACCCGAGGGCCGCGGCGCCGGCCGCGACCGTACGGGCCGCGTAGCCGTCGAGATAGGCGTCCCGGGCGCCCCCGCTCACCTCCGCCAGATGCACCCCCGCCGTCAGCAGCATCTCGCCGCCCAGGAGGTAGGGCACCGGGTCCGCCATCTCCGAGGTGTGCACCCAGTGGATCGCGACGCCCTCGCGGGGGCCGGCGATCTGGCGCAGGCCCAGGTCCGTCCGCGCCAGGAGAGCCGCCAGCGGGACCGGCGGGGTGGACGGCGGGGGCGTCGGGTGCGGCCTGTGCGACGACATGTGCGAACCCTCCACGTTCAGGGGCGGCGAGTGGAGGAAACGTACACTTCAGCGCCGCCTTCCCGCCTCCTAGGGTCAACCCCCAGACGCGGCGCCCGCCCGGGACCCCCGCCCACCGGGCGCCCGTCTCTCCCCCCGCAGCAAAGCCCCACCCCGTAACCCCACCCCCGTACCCCCTCTCCCCTCGGCGCACCTGGAAGGGATGGCCCATGGCTGTCGACTACGCGGTGATCGTGCTCTACCTGGCCGGAATGCTCGCCATGGGCTGGTGGGGGATGCGGCGCGCCAAGTCCAAGAGCGAGTTCCTGGTGGCGGGGCGGCGCCTGGGCCCCGCGATGTACTCGGGAACCATGGCGGCGATCGTGCTCGGCGGCGCCTCCACCATCGGCGGGGTCGGCCTCGGCTACCAGTACGGCCTCTCCGGAGCCTGGATGGTCTTCACCATCGGCCTCGGGCTGCTCGCGCTGAGCGTCTTCTTCTCGGCCCGGATCGCCCGGCTTAGGGTCTACACGGTCTCCGAGATGCTGGACCTGCGCTACGGCGGCTCCGCCGGGCTGATCTCCGGCGTCGTGATGTGGGCGTACACGCTGATGCTGGCGGTCACCTCGACCATCGCCTACGCGACCATCTTCGATGTGCTCTTCGGCCTGGACCGGTCGCTGTCGATCGTCCTCGGCGGGGCGATCGTGGTCGCCTACTCGACGCTCGGCGGCATGTGGTCGATCACCCTCACCGACATGGTCCAGTTCGTCGTCAAGACGATCGGTGTGCTGCTGCTCCTGCTGCCCATCGCCGTCGTCAAGGCGGGCGGCTTCGCCGCGATGAAGGCGCAGCTGCCGGACGACTACTTCGCGCCGCTGGGCATCGGCGGGCAGACGGTCTTCACCTACGTGCTGATCTACTCGTTCGGCATGCTGATCGGGCAGGACATCTGGCAGCGGGTGTTCACCGCGCGCGGCGACAAGGTGGCGCGCCTGGGCGGCACCGCGGCCGGGACGTACTGCCTGGCGTACGCGCTCGCCGGTGCGGTCATCGGCACCGCGGCCAAGGTGCTCTACCCGCATCTGGGCAGCCCGGACGACGCCTTCGCGACGATCGTCAAGGACGCGCTGCCGATGGGCGTGCGCGGGCTGGTGCTGGCGGCGGCGCTGTCCGCGGTGATGTCCACGTCCTCGGGGGCGCTGATCGCCTGCGCCACGGTCGCCAACAACGACATCTGGGCCCGGGTGAGGGGCGCGGTGCGCGGGCCGGAGGCGGCGGACGAGGAGGCGCACGAGCCGGCGCACGACGAGGTGCGCGGCAACCGGCTGTTCATCCTCCTCATGGGCGTCGCGGTCATCGGTATCGCGATCGGCCTGAACGACGTGGTCGCGGCCCTCACCGTCGCCTACAACCTGCTGGTCGGCGGGCTGTTGGTGCCGATCCTGGGCGGGCTGCTGTGGAAGCGCGGCACGGCGGCGGGCGCGCTCGCCTCGGTCGCGGTGGGCGGCCTGGCCGTCGTCGGCCTGATGGTCTCCTTCGGCGTCCTGGCCAACGAGCCGATCTCCTACGGGCTGATCGCCTCCCTCGTGGCCTATGTGGCGGTGAGCCTGGCCACCAGGCCCACGGACGCGGCGGTACTGGCCGCCTGGCGCGAGCGGCTGGCCGGGCGGACGGCCTCCGCGCCGAGCGCACCGAGCGCACCGAGCCCGTCCGGCGTGTGAGGCGGGCGGCCGCTCCCTCACCCCTGTCCGGCGTGTGCGTCGAGGCGGCCACCGCATCAAGCCCGTCGGCGATCGAGGACGAGCGGCCGCCCGGCCGCGAACCACCACACCGATACGGAGAGCCGAAAACGATGAGCACCCCGCAACCGTCGCCGCAACCGTCGCCGCAACCGTCGCCGCAACCGTCGCCGCAACCGTCGCCGAAGCCCTCGCCGACGCCGGCACCGCGCAGCGGAGGCGACCTGGTCGTCGAGTCGCTCGCCGCCCTCGGCGCGACCACCGTCTTCGGCCTCCCCGGCCAGCACGCCCTCGGGGTGTTCGACGCGCTGCGCCGCTCCGCGCTGCGCTACGTGGGGCTGCGGGTGGAGAACAACGCGGGCTTCGCCGCCGACGCGTACGCCAGGACCACCCACGGCGTCGCGCCGCTGCTGGTCTCCACCGGCCCCGGCGCGCTGATGACGCTGCCCGCGCTCCAGGAGGCGGCCGCGGCATCGGCCGCCGTACTGGCCATCGGCAGTCAGGTGCCGCTGGCCGGGATCGGCGGCGGACGCCACGGCTATCTGCATGAACTCCCCGACCAGAGCGCCGCGTTCCGGGGCGTGGTCAAGTCCGTCCACACGGTGCGCACCGCCTCGCAGATCCCGTCGGCGGTGGCCGCCGCCTGGGAGTCGGCCCTCAGCGCCCCGCACGGTCCGGTCTGGCTGGAGATCCCGCAGGACGTACTGCTGGCCGAGGTGGAGGTGCCGCCGGTGACCGGACTCGACGTCGCGCCGACGGAGCCGGCGCCCCGCCCCGAGCTGATCGCGGCGGCGGCCGACCGGCTAACCCGGGCCCGGCGGCCGGTGATCCTGGCCGGCGGGGGAGTCGTACGGGCCGGGGCCGAGGCGGAGCTGCTGGCGCTCGCCGAGCGGTTGCGGGCGCCGGTGGCCACCACCTTCGGCGGCAAGGGCGCCTTCCCGTGGGAGCATCCGCTCTCCCTGCAGTCCTGGCTGGAGGACCGGCACACCACGTCCTTCCTGGAGGACGCGGACACCCTGCTGGTCGTCGGCTCCGGGCTGGGCGAACTCTCCTCGAACTACCACACGTTCCGGCCGCGCGGCCGCGTCGTGCAGATCGAGGCGGACCTCGGCAAGCTGGAGTCCAACCACGCCGCGCTGGGCATCCACGCGGACGCCCGGGCGGCCCTGGCCGCGCTGGTCGAGGAGGTGGCGGCGCGCGGCGACGCGGGCGCCGGCTCTGCCGCGGCCTCGGCCCCGGGCTCCGAGGCGTACGACTGTGAGGCCTACGACCCCGAAGCCGCCGTCCGCGGTCTCCTCGCCCGCGTCCGCGACCGCCTCGCCGGTCAGGATCTCGACCTGGAGCAGCAGGTGCTGGCCTCGGTGCGGCAGGCGCTGCCGGACGGCGCGGTCAGCTGCTGGGACATGACGATCCTCGCCTACTGGGCCTGGTCGGCCTTCGACCCGCGGGGCACCAACGCGCTGCACTCCGCGCAGGGCGCCGGCGGCCTGGGCTACGGCCTCCCGGCGGCGCTGGGCGTGGCCGCCGCGGACCCGGCCCGGCCGGTGCTGGCGGTCTCCGGCGACGGCGGCGCGATGTACTCGATCGCCGAGCTGGCCACCGCCCGGCAGTACGACCTACCGCTGACCTGGCTCATCGTGGACGACGGGGGCTACGGCATCCTGCGCGCCTACATGACCGACGCGTTCGGCGCGGCCACCGCCACCGAACTCGCCCGCCCGGACTTCGCGGCTCTCGCCGGGGCCTTCGGCGTCCCCGCCGTCACCACGAGCCCCGAGCACCTGGCCACGGACCTGTCGGCCGCACTCGCCGCCCCCGGCCCGTCGGTGGTCGTACTCCCGGCCCGGCTGCGGATGTTCGCCCCGACGCACCTGACGGCCGACGCCTGACGCCTAGGCGGTGACTCCGGGGGCGTCGCCCCGACCCCCCTGGGGCGCCCGCGCCCCCACCCGCCCCTGCACCAGCCGCGACAGCGACGCGTGTACCTCCTCGACCGACCGGTCCGGCTGGAAGGACAGCCAGTCCAGGGCCGCGACCAGAACCATGCCGAGGAGGGCGGAGGAGGTCAGGGGGATGTCGAGCTCCTCGGAGAGTTCGCCGGTGCGCACCGCGTCGCGCAGGACGGACTCGACGACGGTCAGCGCGCGGCCGCGTACCGACGCCACCGTGGCGCGCCAGCTGCGGTTGGTGCGCCACAGCTCGGCGACGTAGAGCTGGGTGAGGGCCGGGGAGCGGGCGATGAAGTCCAGGCCCGCGCGGATCATGGCGTCGAGCGCGTCGACCCGGGTGCCGCCGCGGCCCGCGGTGGTGTCGGCGGCGTGCTGGAGGGAGTCGGCGAGCTGGTCGAGGCCGTCTCGCAGCAGCTCCTCGTAGAGGACGTTCTTGCTGGCGAAGTTGTAGTAGACGGTGCCCTTGGCGACGCCCGCGCGGTCGGCGATCTCGTCGACGGTGGGGGGGGAGACCCCTTGTTCGCCTTTTGGGGTGCGGGGGGGGCCTATGAGCGGCGGGGGGGGGGCCGTGGGGCGGGCGTTGGGGGCGCGCCCGGGGGGGGGGCCGGGGACGGCACCGCACCGGGGACCCGGGGGAAGGCTCACAGGCTGAGTTCCGGGTGCAGGTCCTTCATCCGTACGACCTGCCGGCCGCGCGCCGCGAGGGCGGTGAGCGCCAGCGCGCCGAGGGTGAAGGCGCCAAGGACCGCGCAGCCCTGCCAGACGACGGTGAGGTCGCCGCCGGTGATCAGGCGGCGCAGACCGTCGACGACGTAACTCATCGGCAGGAAGGGGTGGATGGCGGCGAAGAACCCGGGGCTGGTCTGCACCGGGTAGGTGCCGCCCGCCGACGTCAGCTGGAGCATCAGCACGACCAGGGTCAGCACCCGGCCGGCCGGGCCGAAGAAGGCGCTCAGCAGCTGGATGATGGCCGTGAAGCAGGCCGTGGCCAGCAGCAGGAAGCCGATGGTGCCGGCCGAGCGGACCATCTCCAGGCCGAGGGCCCAGTGCAGTACGGCCATCAGGGCCAGCACCTGGACGACGCCGACGGCGAAGGCCGGCAGCCAGGAGCCGAGGGCGATCCGCCAGCCCGGGGCGCCCGCGGCCAGTGCGCGCTTGCCCAGCGGCTGGAGCAGCATGAACGCGACCATCGCGCCGACCCAGAGGGAGAGCGGGATGAAGTACGGCGCCAGGCCGGTGCCGTAGTTGGGCGCCTTGTGCAGGGACTTGGCGGCCAGCTCGACCGGGTCGGCCATCACCTCGGTGCGGGCGTCGCGGTCCTTCTTGTCGTAGTCCGGGATCTTGGCGACGCCGCTGTGCAGCCCGTCGGCGAGCTGGTTGGCGCCGTCCTTGAGCTTGAACAGGCCGCCGGTGAGCTTCTCGGCGCCGTCCTTGGCGTCGCCGAGCCCGCTGTGGACCTTGCCGGCTCCGTCGGCGACCTTGCCGGCGCCGTCGGAGAGGGCACCGATGCCGTCGGCGAACTGGCCTGCGCCCTGGGAGACCTTGTGGGCGCCGGCGTTGAGCTGGTTGATCTGGCCGATCGCGGCGTCCGCCCGGTCGGCGATGCCCGGTGCCTCGTCGGCGACCCGCTCGGCGATCCGGTTCAGCTCGCGCAGCTTGCCGTGCAGCTGCCCGAAGTCGGTACGGGCGATGGTGTCGTTGACCTTCTCCGCCGCGTCGGCGGCGAGGGCGCTGCCCTGTGCGATCCCCTTCAGCTTGGCGCAGTCGGGGTCGGTGGAGACGAGCTGGCCGCAGCGTTCCCGGTACAGCTCCGCGGCGTCGTCGGCGTTCTTGCGCGCCTGTGCGGCCGCCTTGGCGGAGTTGCCCGGCAGCTTGTCGAGGTCCTCGTCGAGCGCCTGGGTGAGGTCGGCGACGGTCCGCGCCTTCTCGCCGATCTCCTTGCCGTGCTCCCGCAGGTAGGGGAGGTCCTTGCGGGCGATGCCCTGGACCTTGTCGGCCAGTTGCTGGGTGCCGTCGGCGACCTGGCCCGCGCCCTGGCTGAGCTGCCTGGCCTTCGAGGCGGCCTCCCTGGCGCCCTTGCTCAGATCGCCCGCGCCCTTGCTGACCGCGCCCGAGCCCTCGTCGAGCTTGCCCAGCCCGTCGGCCAGTTCACCCGTCTTGTCCTTGGCCGTGCCGAGCCCGTCATCGACCTTGCCCGCCCCGTCGGCCGCCTCGGCCGTCTTGTCGTGCAGGTCGGAGAAGGACACGAAGATCTTGTCGAGCATGGCCCGGGACGACGTGGCCGAGGTCTTCGCGCGCAGCTCGGAGAAGACCGTCTTGGAGATCGAGCCGACGATGTAGCTGTTGGCGTCGTTCGTACGGACCTTGAGCGCACCGGTCTGCGGGTCGTCGCCGGAGCTGGAGGCGATCCGCTCGCTGAAGTTCGCGGGGACCGTCAGGGAGAGGTAGTACGTGCCGTCCTCGACGCCCTTGGCGGCGTCCGCGGAGCTGACCTCCTGCCAGTCGAAGGTGTTGCTGTCCTTGACCTTCTCGGCCAGGTCGTCGCCGGCGGTGATCTTCTTGCCGTCGGCGGTGGCACCCCGGTCGTCGTTGACCAGCGCCACCGGGATCTTGTCCAGGCGGTCGTAGGGGTCCCAGAAGGAGCAGAGGTACAGGGCCCCGTACAGCAGGGGGATCAGCATCAGGGCGACCAACCCCAGCCGGGGCAGCTTTCCCCTGCCGAAGCGCCTGAGCTCAAGCGCGGCCAGTTTCGGCGAACGCATGCGCCGCTTCCTCCTCGGTGGTGTGTGCGGTGGCCGGGACGTCCTGGCCGGGTGCCGGGTCGGCGGGCGCCGCGGCGGCCGCGGTGCGGACGATCAGCGCGTCCGCCGGTGCGTCGCTGCCGGCGGCCACGACGGTGGTGCCCGCCAGCGCGAGGTCGCGCAACAGCTGCCAGGCCTGGTCGCGTTCGGCCGCGGAGAGCTTGAGGTCGACGTCGTCGACGGCCAGCAGCCGCGGGCCGTGCATCACCGCGAGCGCGATCGACAGCCGCAGCGCCTCGATGCGCTCCAGGTCGCGGACGGCGGTGCCCAGACCCTTGGGGAGTGCACCGGCGTCGAGCCCGGCGGCCGTCAGCGCGGCGTCGACCCGGGCCCGGGTGGCGGCCTTGTGCTGCTTGCCCCAGGGGAGCGAGCCCTTCAGGCGCCGCCCCAGCAGGGCCTGTTCCTTGAGGTGTTCGCCGACCGTGAGGGCCGGTTCGAGGTCGGCGACGCCCGGTACGTGGGCGATGGCGGTACGGGCGCGCACCGTTCCCATCCGCTTGGGCAGCGGGAATCCGGCGACCGTCGCCGTCCCCTCGGTGATCCGCATCCGGCCGGTGAGGGCGAGCAGCAGGCAGGTGCGCCCGGAGCCCGAGGGGCCCTGGACGGCGATCAGCGAGCCCGGGTCCGCGGCGATGTCGACGCCGCGGAAGGCCCATCCCCGTGGGCCCCGCACTCCGATCCCCCTGGCGCTGACCGCCGCCCCCTGGCGGGTGGTGTTCACAAACCCCTCCCCTTTTGATCTGACTGGTCAGTCTAAAAGTGTGCCGCAAGTGCGGCGCTTTGACCAATCGGAGCAGTACGGGTCGAGCGCGCCGGCGCGTCGATACGACCAAGTCCGTGACCCGGACGGCCTATTCGTCCTAAGGTGCGGGGCAGGCGGGGGCCTGATGATGTTCAAGGTGAAGTCCGTGTCGCGGACCGCGGCGCGGACCGCGTACGTACGACGGAGAACCATGGAACACACGGCAGCTTCCCCCGCGGACCGCTCACCGCAGGGCCCGGACCGGCCGGGCGGCGGGCCCGCCGCCCGCCGCTCCCGCGGCCTCGTCGCCCCGTTACTCGCCACCGCGCTGGTCGCCGGCCTCGCGCCCATATCGGCGTCCGCCGCGCCGCCCCCGCCCCTGCCCGACGCCGCGGCCGCCCAAGACCCCTGCGAGCAGGGCGACGGCTGGAGCGCCACCGCCACCACGATCGACCCCGCGGACGGCTACCACGCCTACGTCGGCAACGGCTACCTCGGACAGCGGGTGCCGCCCAACGGCACCGGCTACGCGGCCCCCGGCGGCACGACCGGCTGGCCGCTGAAGACCCCCGCCTACGACGGCTCGTTCGTCTCCGGGCTGTACGCCAAGGGACCCAAGAACGTCGAGGGGCGGCAGGCCATCGCCGCGATCCCCACCTGGACCACCCTCGACGTCACCACCGGCGGCGAGCGCCCCGACACCTTCTCCTCCGCCACCCGGCCGGGCCGGATCTCGCACTACCGCCAGACCCTCTCGCTGCGCTGCGGATTCGTCCGTACGTCGCTGACCTGGACGGCCGCCGACGGCCGCAGCACGGACCTGGTCTACGACGTGCTCGCCGCCCGCGACGACGCGCACACCGGTGCCGTACGCCTGCGGATGACGCCCCACTGGAGCGGCGCCGCCACCGTCACCGACACCCTCGACGGACGCGGCGCCCGCCGGATCGAGCCGTCCAGGGCCCCCGCCGACGGCACGGCCGGCCCCGGCACGATGGACGTCGGCTTCCGCGCGGACGGCACGAAGACCGAGGGCGCGGTGGCCTCCACGCTGCGCCCCGGTCCGCAGGTGCGCCCCGAGCGGCCCCGGCCGGAGCCCCGGGCCGACGGGCTGACCAGCCGGCAGCGGGTGACCTTCCCGGTCCGCGACGGACGGACGTACGAGCTGACCAAGTACGTCGGCGTGGACACCGCGCTCACCTCCCGCACCCCGCGCGCCGCCGCCCGCGCCGCCGCACTGCGGGCCGCCGGCCGCGGCTGGCAGGACCTGTTCGCCCGGCACACCGCCGCCTGGCAGCGGCTGTGGCGCGCCGACATCGAGGTCCACGGGCAGCCCGAGCTGCAGTCCTGGGTGCGCTCGGCGCAGTACGGGCTGCTGTCGGCCACCCGCCCCGGCAGCGCCAACAGCATCGGCCCGACCGGTCTGACCAGCGACAACTACGCCGGCGAGGTCTTCTGGGACGCCGAGACCTGGATGTATCCGGGGCTGCTGGCCAGCCACCCCGAACTCGCCAGGTCGATCGTCGACTACCGCTACCGGACCCGGGACCGGGCCCGCGCCAACGCCGAGAAGCTCGGCTACGACGGGCTGTTCTACCCCTGGACGTCCGGCAGCGACGGCGCCCTGTGGAGCGAGTGCCACAGCTGGGACCCGCCGCACTGCCGGACCCAGAACCACCTCATGGGCGATGTCTCCCTGGCCGCCTGGCAGTACTACCTCGCCACCAAGGACACCGCCTGGCTGCGCTCCCGCGGCTGGCCGGTCCTCAAGGGCATCGCCGAGTTCTGGGCCTCGCGGGCCACCCACAACGCCGACGGCAGCTACTCGGTCAAGAACGTCGCCGGACCGGACGAGTACAGCAACGGCGTCACCGACGGCGTCTTCACCAACGCCGGCGCCGCCACCGCGCTGCGCCACGCCACCCGCGCCGCCGCCCTCCTCGGCGAGCGGGCACCCGCCTCCTGGACCACGGTCGCCGACCACCTGCGGATCCCCTACGACAGCACGAACAAGGTCTTCGAGCAGTACGCCGGCTACCGGGGCACGACCATCAAGCAGGCCGACACCGTACTGCTGATGTATCCGCTGGAATGGCCGATGACGCCCGCACGGGCCGCGCGCACGCTGGACTACTACGCCGCGCGCACCGACCCCGACGGCCCGGCTATGACGGACTCGGTGCACGCCGTCGACGCGGCCGGGATCGGCGAGCCGGGCTGCTCGACGTACACCTATCTGCTGCGCTCCATCAAGCCGTTCGTGCGCGGGCCGTTCGCGCAGTTCTCCGAGGCGCGCGGCAGCAAGGCCGGCGCCTCGGACCCGCACGCGGGGCAGCCCGCGCAGGACTTCCTCACCGGCAAGGGCGGATTCCTGCAGACCTTCACCCACGGGCTGACCGGCCTGCGGCTGCGGGAGGACCGGGTGCGGCTGGACCCGATGCTGCCGCCGCAGCTGTCCGCCGGCGTCACCCTGCGCGGGCTGCGCTGGCAGGGGCGGACGTACGACGTGGCGATCGGGGCGCACCAGACCACCGTGCGGCTGACCTCCGGGGCGCCGATGACCGTCGAGTCGCCCCAGGGCGAGCAGCTCGTCAGCCGGGGCGTGCCGGCCGTCCTCAAGACCCGCCGCCCCGACCTGGCCGCGACCTCGAACGCCGCCCGGTGCGCCCCGGCCACGGCGACCTCGCAGGAGCCCGGGATGTACGCGGCCGCCGCGGTCGACGGCAACGACACCACCGCCTGGGTCCCGAACGCCGCCACCGGCACCCTCACCGTCGACCTCGGCCGCACCACCCGCATCGGCCAGATCACCCCGCACTGGACCGCCACCCGCCCCAAGGCCTATCGCGCGGAGGTCTCCACGGACGGCGAGCACTGGACGGGGACGGGGTACGCGGGCCGCAGCCCCGCCCGGTACGTACGCGTCGTGGTGGAGGGCGACCGGAGCCCGGCGCCCGACAAAAAGCCCAGGCCGCACCCGGGGATCACGGAGCTCACGGTGCAGCGGGTGAAGTGATCACGAACGGGATTGTTACGACGGGATGAAAATCGCACCCCGCGGCGTTGGTGCCTGGCGAGTAGGCGTCGACGGGCGGGAGGCATGGGGTGGCGGGCGCGGATACGGACACGGTCCGGGTGGGCTGGGCACGGCGGCTGACCCGGGACTGCTGGCAGTACAGGAAGGACGTCCTGTTCGCGCTCGGCTCCTCGCTCGCCGGGATGGGCGTGCTGGCGCTGGTCCCGCTCGTGCCCAAGCTGATCATCGACGATGTCATCGTCCGGCACGAGCGCTCCCTCGCCGTGTGGTCCGGCGTGCTGATCGCGGCCGCCGTGGTCGTCTACGTCCTGACCTACCTGCGCCGCTTCTACGGCGGCCGGCTCGCCCTGGACATCCAGCACGATCTGCGGACCCGGATGTTCGCCGCCATCTCCCGGCTCGACGGCCGACGGCAGGACGAGCTGAGCACCGGCCAGGTCGTCGGCCGCGCCACCAGCGACCTGCAGCTGATCCAGAGCCTGCTGTTCATGCTGCCGATGATGATCGGCAGCGTGCTGCTCTTCGTGGTCTCGCTGGTGGTGATGGCGGTCCTGTCCCCGCTGCTGACCGTCGTCGCGCTCGCCGTCGCCCCCGCCCTGTGGTTCATCGCCCGGCGCAGCCGGGTGCGGCTGTTCCCCGCCACCTGGTACGCCCAGAGCCAGGCGGCCGCGGTGGCCGGCGTCGTCGACGGCGCCATATCGGGCGTCCGGGTGGTCAAGGGCTTCGGCCAGGAGGAGCAGGAGACCGGCAAGCTGCGCGAGGTCTCCGGCCGGCTGTTCGCCGGGCGGCTGCGCACGGTCCGCCTCAACGCCCGCTACACCCCCGCGCTGCAGGCCGTGCCCGCCCTCGGTCAGGTCGCGATGCTCGCCCTCGGCGGCTGGATGGCCACCCGGGGGCAGATCACCCTCGGCACCTTCGTCGCCTTCTCCACGTACCTGGCACAGCTGGTCGGACCGGTCAGGATGCTGGCGGTGATGCTGACCGTCGGACAGCAGGCGCGCGCCGGCGTGGAGCGGGTCTACGAGCTGATCGACACCGAACCCTTCATCCAGGAGCGGCCGGACGCCCACGAGCTGCCCGCGAACGCCCCGGCCACCGTCGCCTTCGACCGGGTCACGTTCGGCTACGCCCCGGCACACGACGGCGACGGGGCCGGCCCCGCCCGCCCCGTCCTGGAGGACTTCTCGCTGCGCATCGAGGCGGGCGAGACGGTCGCCGTGGTCGGCACGTCCGGCAGCGGCAAGTCCACCGTCTCCCTGCTGCTGCCCCGCTTCTACGACGTCACCGCGGGCCGCGTCCTGGTCGGCGGCCACGACGTGCGCACGCTGACGCTGAAGTCGCTGCGGGCCGCCATCGGCCTGGTCCCCGAGAGCAGCTTCCTGTTCTCCGACTCGGTGCGCGACAACATCGCCTACGGCCATCCGGAGGCCACCGACGAGCAGGTGCGCGCCGCGGCCCGCGCCGCCCAGGCCGACGACTTCGTCTCCGCGCTCCCCGAGGGCTACGACACCAAGGTCGGCGAGCAGGGACTGACCCTGTCCGGCGGCCAGCGGCAGCGCATCGCGCTGGCCCGGGCCATCCTCACCGACCCCCGGCTGCTGGTGCTGGACGATGCCACCTCCGCGGTCGACGCCCGGGTCGAGCACGAGATCCACGAGGCGCTGCGCGGCGTCATGGCGGGCCGCACGACCCTGCTCATCGCGCACCGCGCCTCCACCCTGGCGCTCGCCGACCGGGTCGCCGTCCTCGACGGCGGGCGGCTGGTCGACGTCGGCACCCAGGACGAACTGGCCGAGCGATGTCCCCTCTACCGCAGGCTGCTGACCGACCCCGAGGAACTGGGCGGCATCGAGCGCGACCCGGCCGGCGCCCCCACCGCGACCGGACTGCCGGCGTACACACCCGACGGGGGCGGACCGGACGGCCTCGACGGCCTCGACGGCGAGGCGGACGGCGAGCGGAGCCGGACGGTCCCGGCGGCCGGCGCCGTCACCCCCGAGCTGTGGGTCCGCCGCGAGCAGGACGCCGAGGCGGGCGGGGCCGGCGTCGCGCCCCGCGCGGCCGCCGCCGGGCCCGGCCTGGGCGCCGCGACGGCCGGGACGCCGGCCACGCCCGAGCTTCTCGCCCAGGTCGCCGCGCTGCCGCCGGCGCAGGACACCCCCGGCATCGACGAGGACCGGGCGGTGCGCCCCGAGCGCTCCTACGGCCTGCGCCGGCTGCTGCACGGCTTCGGCGGACCGCTGGCCCTCGCCCTGGCGCTGGTCGCCGTGGACGCCCTCGCCGGGCTGATGCTGCCGGTGCTGATCCGCCAGGGCATCGACGAGGGCGTCCGCCGCGGCGTGCTCGCCGGCGTCTGGGCCGCCGCCGCACTCGCCCTGATCGTGGTGCTCGCCCAGTGGGCCGCGCAGATCGGCGGCAACCGCATGACCGGGCGCACCGGCGAGCGGGTCCTGTACTCCCTCCGCCTGAAGATCTTCGCCCAGCTGCAGCGCCTCGGGCTCGACTACTACGAGCGCGAGCTGACCGGCAAGATCATGACCAGGATGACGACGGACGTGGACGCGCTCTCCACGTTCCTGCAGACCGGACTGGTCACCGCCCTGGTCTCGATGCTGACGTTCTTCGGCATCCTCATCGCGCTGCTCGCCATCGACGTCCAGCTCGCCCTGGTCGTCTTCGCCACCCTCCCGCCGCTGATCATCGGCACGTACTTCTTCCGCAAGCAGAGCGTCAAGGCCTACGAGCTGGCCCGCGAGCGGATCAGCACCGTCAACGGCGACCTCCAGGAGAACGTGGCCGGGCTGCGGATCGTCCAGGCCTTCCGGCGCGAGGGGCGCGGCCAGGAGCGGTTCGCCGCGCGCAGCGACGCCTACCGCCGGGCCCGGGTCCACGGCCAGTTCCTGATATCCGTCTACTTCCCGTTCGTCCAGCTGCTGTCCTCGGTGGCGGCCGCCCTGGTGCTGATCGTCGGCGCCGGCCGGGTCGGCTCGGGCACCCTCACCGCCGGCGCCCTGGTGGCGTACCTGCTCTACATCGACCTGTTCTTCGCCCCCGTCCAGCAGCTCTCCCAGGTCTTCGACGGCTACCAGCAGGCCTCCGTCTCGCTCGGCCGCATCCAGGAGCTGCTGCGCGAGCCGACCACCACCCCCGCCGCCGAGCGCCCCCGCGACGTACCCGCGCTGCGCGGCGAGATCATCTTCGACGATGTGCACTTCCACTACGGCACGAGCCAGGAGCCGGCGCTCGCGGGCATCAAGCTCGCCATACCGGCCGGCCAGACCGTGGCCTTCGTCGGCGAGACGGGCGCCGGCAAGTCCACCCTCGTCAAGCTGGTGGCGCGGTTCTACGACCCGTCCTCGGGCGCCGTCCGGGTCGACGGCACCGACCTGCGCGAACTGGACCTGACCGGCTACCGCCGCCGCCTGGGGGTGGTCCCCCAGGAGTCCTACCTCTTCGCCGGCACCGTCCGCGACGCCATCGCCTACGGCCGCCCGGACGCCACCGACGCCGAGGTGGAGGCCGCGGCCCGGTCCGTCGGCGCCCACGAGATGATCGCCACGCTCGACGGCGGCTACCTCCACGAGGTCGCCGAGCGCGGGCGCAACCTCTCCGCCGGCCAGCGGCAGCTGCTGGCGCTGGCCCGCGCCGAACTCGTCGACCCGGACGTACTGTTGCTCGACGAGGCCACCGCCTCCCTCGACCTCGCCACCGAAGCCGTCGTCAACCAGGCCACCGACCGCCTCGCCGGCGCCCGCACGACCATGATCGTCGCCCACCGCCTGACGACCGCCGCCCGCGCGGACCGCGTCGTGGTCCTCGACCAGGGCCGCATAGCCGAGGACGGCAGCCATGCGCAACTCCTCGCGCGCAACGGGCGGTATGCGCAGCTGTGGCGCACCTTCACGGGCGAGGAGGAGGAACTGGTGGCCTGACGGTCCCCGCGGCGCGGGGCCCTCCCCGCGCCGCTCGGCGGAGATCCACCGGATGGCGCCGGGGGCTGGTGGCACCCCCCGCGCGCCGATAGGTTCAGCCCACCTTTGCTATCCCAAGGGGAGGGTGCATGCGCAAGGCCACCAGATGGCTGCTGTCGCTCGCCGTGCTCATAGGCACGGCCACAGCCGGCAGCGCCTCGGCGGGAGCGGCCACCGCCGCCGAGCCGAAGACCGAGGACATCAAGGACCGGATCCTGGCGATCCGGGGGATGAGCCTCGTAGAGGAGAAGCCGGTCGACGGCTACCGCTACTTCGTTTTGAACTACACCCAGCCGATCGACCACCGGCACCCCTCGAAGGGGACCTTCCAGCAGCGACTGACCCTGCTGCACAAGTCGGTCGACCGCCCGACGGTGTTCTTCACCTCGGGCTACAACGTCAGCACCACGCCGTCCCGCAGCGAACCCACCAAGATCATCGACGGCAACCAAGTCTCCCTGGAGTACCGCTACTTCACTCCGTCGCGGCCCACGCCCACGGACTGGCAGAAGCTGGACATCCGGCAGGCCGCCAACGACCAGCACCGCATATTCCAGGCGCTGCACGGCATCTACGGCAAGAACTGGATAGCCACCGGCGGCAGCAAGGGCGGCATGACCGCCACGTACTACCGCCGCTTCTTCCCGCACGACATGAACGGCACCGTCGCCTACGTCGCGCCCAACGACGTGCGCAACGACGAGGACTCCGCCTACGACCGGTTCTTCCGGACCGTCGGGACCGCGCAGTGCCGCACCGCCCTCGCCGCCATCGAGCGCGAGGCCCTGGTGCGCCGCGGGGAGATGGTCGACCGCTTCCAGGCCTGGGCCGACAAGGAGAAGCAGACCTTCAAGACCGTCGGCAGCGCCGACCGGGCCTATGAAGTCATGGTCACGGACCTGGTGTTCGGCTTCTGGCAGTACCAGCCCGCCGAGACCGCCTGCCCCGAGGTGCCCAAGCCGACCGTCTCCACCGACGAGCTGTGGAAGTGGATGGACAAGGTCGGCGGCTTCGACAGCTACACCGACCAGGGCATGGAGCCGTACACGCCGTACTACTACCAGGCCGGCACCCAGCTCGGCGAGCCCGGCTACGCCTACCCGAACCTGGCCGGCCTGCTGAAGTACCCCGGCATCAACAACTCCCGCAGCTTCGTCCCCGAGGACATCCCGATGCGCTTCGACCCGCGCGCGATGCCCGACGTCGACCGCTGGGTGCGCCACCACGCCGAACGGATGATGTTCGTCAACGGCGAGTACGACCCGTGGAGTTCGGAGCACTTCGAGGTCGGCGCGGGCGCCCGTGACGCGTACCGGTTCACCGTCCCCGGCGGCAACCACGGCGCCAGCATCGCCAAGCTGAAGGAGGCCGACCGCACCAAGGCCACCGCCGAGCTCCTCGACTGGGCCGGCGTCCCCGCCCCGAGCGGCCGGGCCACCCCGCTGGCCCCGTACAACAAGAAGCTGGACAGGCAGGAGATCCGCCGCGTGCCGATGCTGCGGCCGTGACGCGCTGAGAAGACGCCACGGCGCGCTCCCCGCGAGCAGGGGAGCGCGCCGTGACCGTCGGCGCCGCCGGGGCGGGTCAGGGATAGCCCAGACCGTGGCCGATCGGGAACAGCTCCTGGCCGGGGGTGTCGGCGCGCATTATCGCCACCGGCAGCCGGCCCGCCGGATCCCGCCGCCCGGCGATCACCCGGGCCGCCGCCCGCAGCTCCACATCCGTCCAGGAGTAGCTCGCCAGGGCCGCCCGGACGCCGTCGAGCTGGGCGATGTCGTACGGGTTGCGGACCGCCAGCTGCACCACCGGCTTGCCGGTGCCCAGCAGCGCGGCGACCAGCTTGCGCTGGGAGGACCCGGCGGAGACGTTGTACGTCGCCACCACCACCGCGTCCCGCTCGCCGAGCGCCGCCACCGCCTCGTCGATCCGCCGCTGGTCCGGGGTCGGGCCCGTGGCCAGCGCATGGGCGGTGAAGCCCAGCTCGGTCAGGGCCTTCGCCAGTACCGCGGTCGGCGGACCGCCGGTGCCCGACGGCGCGGCCGCGTCCACCCCCACCACCAGCACCCGGGGCTGCCGGCGCCGCGACAGCGGCAGGATGCCGGCGTCGTTGCGCAGCAGCGTGGTCGTACGGCCCGCGATCCGGTCCGCGGCGGCCAGATGCTCGCGGGTGCCGACCACCCGGTCCACGGCCCGGTGCGTGGTGTAGGGGTCCTCGAACAGCCCGCGCCGCTCCTTGAGCAGCAGGATGCGCATCAGCTTGGCGTCGATGTCGCGCTCGGTCAGCTCCCCGTCCGCCATGGCCTTGACGACCGCGCCGTGCGCCACGGACAGATCCGGCGGGTTCAGCAGCTGGTCGACGCCCGCCTTGAGCGCCAGGACCGGCACCCGGGCGTCGCCGTACTTCACCCGTACGCCCTCCATGCCGAGTGAGTCCGTCACCACCACACCGTCGTAGCCGAGGCGCTCGCGCAGGATGCCGGTGAGGATCGGGCGGGAGAGGGTGGCCGGGTCCTCGCTCGGGTCGAAGGCGGGCACGACGATATGCGCCGTCATGATCGAATCGATGCCGGCGTCGATCGCCGCCTTGAACGGCGGCGCGTCCAGCCGCTCCCACTCCTCGGCGCTGTGGTGGATGTACGGCAGTCCGACATGGCTGTCGGTGTCGGTGTCGCCGTGCCCGGGGAAGTGCTTGGCGCAGGCCGCGACCCCGCCGTCCTGATAGCCCTTCACCTGGCCGGCGACCATACGGGCCACGGCCTCGGGGTCGGCGCCGAAGGAGCGGACGCCGATCACCGGATTGGCGGGATTGACGTTGACGTCGGCGACCGGCGCGTAGTCCTGCCGGATGCCCATGGCGTACAGCTCCCGGCCGGCGATCCGGCCCGCCGTACGCGCCCCCGCGGCGCTGCCGCCCGCGCCGAGGGCCATCGCCCCGGGCAGCAGCGTCGCGGGGGCGCCGACCCGGGCCACTATGCCGTGCTCCTGGTCCGTGGAGATCAGCAGCGGCACGGGGACCCGCTGGGCGGCGGCGGCCTTCTGGATGCCGTTGGACAGATCGGCGATCTGATGCGGCTCGCGGGTGTTGTGCGCCCAGCCGAAGTAGATGATGCCGCCGACGTGGTACTTGGCGATCAGCTCCGCGGCGTTGGCGACGCCGATCTCCTTCTGGTTCGCGGCCACGTCCGCCGGGTCGGGGTCGGTGGCGGAGTGCCCGTAGACGCGCATCACGAAGAGCTGGCCGGCCTTCTCCTGCGGCGTCATACGGGCGATCAGGCGGCGCAGTCGTGCCCGGGTGCCGGAATCGGGGACGGGCTGCTGCCCGGCGGCGGGTGGGGCGGCGCCGGCGGGCACGGCGCCGGCGGCGGCGACGGCGGCCGCGGCGGCCGCGGTGGTCAGGACGGTACGTCTGGAGTGCATCTGCGCTCCTTCCGGGGGGCTTCCTCGACTTGTTGAAGGAAACTTCCAAGGAGACACGGATAGCCGGAAAACTATTGTCGGTCAATGACTCCATCCGAGGCGGCGCCCAGCTCTTGCGGGGCGGGCCCGGGTGTGTGAGGGGGCGTCATGACTCGGGCGGCGGACCGGGGCGGGCCGGTCAGCCGGCGGCGGCCTCCAGGAGGCGCTGGAGGTGTGCGCGGCCCGGCGCCAGCAGGGCGGGGAGGTCCGGGGCCTGGGGAAACCAGCGCTTCTCGTACTCCCAGCACAGCCAGCCGCCCGCGCCCCGGCCGTCGGCGCCCTCGAACGCGTGCGCGGGGCCCTGGGTGCCTCGGACGAGCGCCGCCAGGACGGCGTCCAGTGGCACGGAACCGGCCCCGAGCGGGACGGGAGTGGTGTCCTGCGCCGAGACGACGTCCTTGACCTGGACATAGCCCAGCTGCGGGGCGAGCGCGGCGTGGGTGTCGGCGGGCTCCTCGCCGCCGAGCCAGCTGTGCAGCACGTCCCACAGCGCGCCGATGTGGCGATGACCCACGGGGCCCAGGATCCGGGCGGCGGCCGCGCCCGTGCGGTGCGAGTCATGGGTCTCCAGCAGGACCCTTACGCCCCGCTCGGCCGCGAGCGGGGCCACCGCGGCGAGCCGCCGGGCGGCATCGGCCTCCGCCTCGGCCGCCGGCCGCCCGCCGCCCCCGGGGAACACCCGCACGAAGCGCGCACCCAGATCGGCGGCGAGCCACACCAGCTCGCTCAGCTCGTGCGCCAGCTCCTCCTCGCCCGCCGCGTCCCGCGCGGCCGCGACCTGTGCGTATCCGGCGACGGCCAGGACCTCGACACCGGCGTCGGCGAACTGCCCGCGCACCGCGGCCCGTTCGCGCGTCCCGAGCAGGGGGTGCACCGGCTCCTCCGGATGGGCGCGCAGCTCGACCCCCTGGTACCCGGCGCGGGTCGCCAGCCGCAGGACGTCGGCCACGGGCATACCGGGCACCCCGAGAGTGGAGAACGCCCATCGCACCGCCGTCACAGGGCCAGCCGCCAGTCCTGGCCGACCAGGTCGCGCCCGAAGCTGTGGTGCGGCGACTCGGCGACCAGCTCGAACCCCGCCTGCTGATAGATCCGGCGGGCCGACACGAGCAGGGAGTTGGTCCACAGGACCAGCTCCTGATAGCCGGCGTCCCGGGCGAAGTCCACACAGCAGTCGACGAGTCGGCGCCCCAGGCCGTGCCCCCGGGCGCCGGGCTCCACGAGCAGCAGCCGCAGCCGGGCGACCCCGGGCCTGCCGTCCCGTACGCACATCACCGCGCCGCCGCGCTCGCCGTCCAGCTCCGCTATCCAGGTGCGGTCCCACCGCGGGTCGAAGTTCTCGGCGTACTCCGCGACGATCCGGGCCACCAGTGCCTCATAGCTCAGGTCGAAGCCGTACTCGGCGGCGTAGAGCGCGGCGTTGCGCTCCACCATCCAGCCGAGGTCCCCGGGGCGGGAGGTGCGCAGCGCGACCTCGGGCGCGGGGGCCCGGCCACCGGTCCGGTCCTGCGGTGCCGGGGCCTGCCGCGCCGCCTCCTGCGCGTCCCGCGGCGGCGCCGCCTCCTGCACCTGCTCCGTGCCTTCGCCGTCCTGTGCGCCCTCGCCGAGGAGGGCGCGGATCGTCCGCATCGAGGCGACCACGCGGGCCCGGTCCGCCGCCGGAAGGTCGCGCAGCAGCGAGCCCGCGGCATCCTGCGAGCGCTCCTCCAGCAGGCCGGCCGCCTCCCTGCCGTCCTCGGTCAGGGTGATGCGCTGCCGGCGGGGATCCCGCTCGGACCGGCCGCGGCTGATCAGCTCGCGCTGCTCGAACTTCCCGAGCAGCCGGCTGAGGTAGCCGGCGTCCAGGGACAGTGAGGAGCGCAGGTCCGCGGCGTCCACCCGCTGGTGGTGGGCGAGCTCGTAGAGCACCCGGGCCTCGGTGAGGGTGAAGGGCGTGTACAGATGCCGGCCGTAGTCGAGCGCGCCGATCAGGTTCGTGTAGAAGCGGTTGAATCTGCGCAGCTCGCGGATGTCGGCCGCGGAGCGGGACGCCGCGCCGGGCGCCGTATCGGATGCCGTACCGGTTGTCATCGTCGACCACCTCATCCTTGACTCAGTCAAGGGTACGCGGACGGGGCCGGTCCGCGCACCCCCATTTCCCCGTTTGGCCGCCGGCGCAGACCGGTACGTACGACCTGACAGCGCACGAACACCCCCGCTCACACGATTCGCATCCTGAGAGAGGCCGGGCCGTGACACGCACGACCGTACGCATCGCCATGAACGGCGTGACCGGACGCATGGGGTACCGCCAGCATCTGGTCCGCTCCCTCCTCGCCCTGCGCGAACAGGGTGGCCTCGCACTGGCTGACGGCACGGTGATCTGGCCGGAGCCGGTGCTCGTCGGCCGCTCCCCGCACAAACTGCGGGCACTGGCCGAACGCCACGGCCTGAAGGAGTTCAGCTGCGACCTCGACGCCGTACTGGCCGACGACTCCATCGCCGTCTACTTCGACGCCCAGGCCACCGCCGCCCGCCCCGAAGCCGCCAAGAAGGCCATCGCCGCCGGAAAGCACCTGTACGTCGAGAAGCCCACCGCCGGCGACCTCGCGGGCGCACGGGAACTGGCCCGGCTGGCCCGGGACGCCGGCGTCAAGAACGGCGTCGTCCAGGACAAGCTCTTCCTGCCCGGCCTGCGCAAGCTCCGCCGCCTGATCGAGGGCGGCTTCTTCGGCCGCGTGCTGTCCGTACGGGGCGAGTTCGGCTACTGGGTCTTCGAAGGCGACTGGCAGCAGGCGCAGCGCCCCTCCTGGAACTACCGCGCCGAGGACGGCGGCGGCATCGCGGCCGACATGTTCCCGCACTGGGAGTACGTCCTGCACGAGCTGTTCGGTCCGGTGCGCACCGTCCAGGCGCGGATCACCACGCACATCCCGCGCCGCTGGGACGAGTCCGGCGCCCCCTACGACGCCACCGCCGACGACGCCGCGTACGGCATCTTCGAGCTGGCCGGCGGCGTCGTCGCGCAGATCAACTCCTCCTGGGCGGTCCGGGTGCACCGCGACGAGCTGGTGGAGTTCCAGGTGGACGGCACCGAGGGCTCGGCCGTCGCCGGGCTGCGCCGCTGCCGCGTCCAGCACCGCTCCACCACCCCCAAACCCCTGTGGAATCCCGACGTTCCGGCGTCCGAGCCGTTCCGCGACCAGTGGCAGGAGGTCCCCGACAACGCCGCCTTCGACAACGGCTTCAAGGCGCAGTGGGAGCTGTTCCTGCGACATGTTGTCCGCGACGAGCCCTGGCGCTGGGACCTGGCCGCGGGCGCCCGCGGCGTCCAACTCGCCGAACTGGGGCGCCGCTCGTCGGCGGAGGGGCGCCGCCTGGACGTACCGGAGCTGAGCCTGTGAACGCGCCGGCCGCCGACCGGCCCCGCCCCGGGCCCGCGGCCGGCGCGACCCCGTCCGCGCCCCTCGGCGGGGCGCCGCCCCCGCTGCGCTCGCGCACCGTCTACGCCGCCGCCCATGTGGTCGCCGATCCGCTCGCCGACACCCACCCGGACGGCCCGGCCGCCCTCGACTGGGACGCCACCCTCGCCTTCCGCCACCACCTGTGGTCGCACGGCCTGGGCGTGGCCGAGGCTATGGACACCGCGCAGCGCGGCATGGGCCTGGACTGGGCCGGCGCCGCCGAACTCATCCGGCGCTCCGGCGCCGAGGCCCGGGCGGCCGGCGGCCTGCTCGCCTGCGGGGCGGGCACCGACCAACTACCGCCTCAAGGAGCGGCGCTGGCCGACGTCCGGGCCGCCTACGAAGAACAGCTCGCCCTCGTCGAGGACGCCGGCGCCCGGCCCGTCCTCATGGCGTCCCGCCAGCTCGCCGCGGCCGCCACCGGGCCCGACGACTACCTGGAGCTCTACGGCGGCCTGCTGCGCCAGACCACCCGACCGGTGATCCTGCACTGGCTCGGCCCGATGTTCGACCCGGCGCTGCACGGCTACTGGGGCAGCACGGATCTCGACGCCGCCACCACGACCCTCCTCGACCTCGTCGCCGCACACCCCGGCAAGGTGGACGGAATCAAGGTCTCCCTCCTGGACGCCGGCCGAGAGGTACGGCTGCGCCGCCGCCTCCCGGAGGCCGTGCGCTGCTATACGGGCGACGACTTCCACTACCCCGAGCTGATCGCCGGCGACGACCACGGCTTCAGCCACGCCCTGCTGGGCGTCTTCGACCCGCTCGCCCCCCTGGCCGCCGACGCCGTACGCCGCCTCGACGCCCCGGGCCCCGAAGGCACCGCCGCGTTCCGCGCCGCCCTGGACCCGACCGTCACCCTGGCCCGCCACCTCTTCCAGGCGCCCACCCGCTACTACAAGACCGGTGTGGTGCTGCTGGCCTGGCTGGCGGGCCACCAGTCGCACTTCACCATGGTCGGCGGCCTGCAGTCGGCCCGCTCACTGCCGCATCTGCGCCGCGCCCACGAACTGGCCGACGCACTGGGCCTGTTCCCCGACCCGGAGCTGGCCGCCGCCCGGATGCGCGCCCTGCTTGCGCTCCACGGCGTCGACGCCCCGGCCGCAAGGACCGTGAGGCCCCTATGACCCCCGCCGCCACCCCGGCCCCCCTCGACCGCCTGAGCCTCAATCAGGAGACCGTCAGGCAGTGGTCGCTGCCCGACCTGGCCAACGGCTGCGCACGGGCGGGAGTACGGGGCGTGGGCCTGTGGCGCGCCCCGGTGCGGGAGTACGGGGTGGCCGCGGCCGCCCGGCTCGTACGGGACGCCGGGCTGCGGGTCACCAGCCTGTGCCGGGGCGGGTTCTTCACCGCGCAGGACCCCGGTGAGCGGACCGCGGCCCTGGACGACAACCGGGCGGCCCTCGACGAGGCGGCCGCCCTGGGGACCGGCACGCTCGTCCTGGTGTCCGGCGGGCTCCCGGCCGGCAGCCGGGATCTGCCCGGCGCCCGGGAACGCGTCGCCGACGCGCTGGCCGAACTGGCGCCGTACGCCGCGGAGCGCGGCGTACGGCTGGCGATCGAACCGCTGCACCCCATGTACGCGGCGGACCGCTGCGTGGTCTCCACGCTCGCGCAGGCGCTCGACCTCGCCGAGCGGTTCCCCGCCGACCAGGTGGGCGTCGTCGTGGACACCTACCACCTGTGGTGGGATGACACGGTCGGCGCGCAGATCGACCGCGCGGGCGGCGGCCCGCGGACCAACGGCACGCGCACGGACGGCGAGGAGGCCGGCGGGACGGGGACCTGTGGCACCGCGGGCACGCGGATCGCGGCCTTCCAGCTCGCCGACTGGGTCACCCCGCTGCCCGAGGGCGTCCTGCTGGGACGCGGGCAACTCGGCGACGGGGCGGTGGACCTGCGGTGGTTTCGGGAGCGGGTCGAGGCGGCGGGCTACCGGGGGCCGATCGAGGTGGAGATCTTCAACCCGGCGCTGTGGGCCCGGGACGGCGCCGAGGTGCTGGCCGAGGTGATCGACCGCTTCCGACGGCACGTCGGCAGGTGAACGCGAGGCATACATCTGGTGACGGTGAAATAACTCTGCGGATGCGCGCAACCGTTGGCGGCCCCTGTCGGTCATAGCTGACGCTGGTCCCGACCAGGGGAGGGATCCGGGGGGATCAGGGACCGGCGCGGAGGGGGAATCGAGGGGCCCGACCATCGGACGGGCCCCTCGATGGTGCCCGGCCTCTTCGACGGCGCCCGGGCCGAGGTGGCACCACGCGCGGTGTCAGACCCCGGCGGTACGGTCGGGTCATGGTCAACGCAGCCGTGGTCGAAGGGGTCCTGGAGCGGATCACCTACGCCAACGAGGAGAGCGGCTACACCGTCGCGCGCGTCGACACCGGCCGCGGCGCGGGCGATCTGCTGACCGTCGTCGGCGCGTTGCTCGGGGCGCAGGTGGGGGAGTCGCTGCGGATGGAGGGCCGCTGGGGCTCGCACCCGCAGTACGGCAAGCAGTTCACCGTGGAGAACTACACCACCGTCCTGCCCGCGACGATCCAGGGCATCCGCCGCTACCTCGGCTCCGGCCTGGTCAAGGGCATCGGCCCGGTCTTCGCCGACCGCATCACCCAGCACTTCGGCGTGGACACCCTCGACATCATCGAACACGAGCCGAAGCGGCTCATCGAGGTCCCCGGCCTCGGCCCCAAGCGCACCAAGAAGATCGCCGACGCCTGGGAGGAGCAGAAGGCCATCAAGGAGGTCATGGTCTTCCTCCAGGGCGTGGAGGTGTCCACGTCCATCGCGGTGCGGATCTACAAGAAGTACGGCGACGCCTCGATCTCCGTCGTCCGCAACCAGCCCTACCGCCTCGCCGCGGACGTCTGGGGCATCGGTTTCCTGACCGCCGACCGCATCGCCCAGTCCGTCGGCATCCCGCACGACAGCCCCGACCGCGTCAAGGCGGGCCTGCAGTACGCCCTGTCGCAGTCCACCGACCAGGGCCACTGCTTCCTGCCCGAGGAGCAACTGATCACGGACGCGGTGAAGTTGCTCCAGGTGGACACGGGCCTGGTCATCGACTGCCTGGGCGAGCTGGCCGCCGACCCCGAGGGCGTGGTCCGCGAGAAGGTGCCCGGCGAGGACGGCGCGGCGATCACCGCCGTCTATCTGGTGCCCTTCCACCGCGCCGAGATGTCGCTGGCCGGCCGGCTGACACGGCTGCTGCGGACGGACGAGGACCGGATGCCGGCGTTCCGGGACGTCGAATGGGACAAGGCGCTGGCGTGGCTGGCGCGGCGTACGGGCGCCGAGCTGGCCCCCGAGCAGCAGCAGGCGGTGCGCCTGGCGCTGACGCGGAAGGTCGCGGTGCTCACGGGCGGTCCGGGCTGCGGCAAGTCCTTCACGGTCCGGTCCGTGGTCGAGCTGGCCCGCGCCAAGAAGGCCAGGGTGGTGCTGGCGGCACCCACGGGCCGGGCCGCCAAGCGGCTCGCGGAGCTGACCGGGGCGGAGGCCTCCACGGTCCACCGCCTCCTGGAGCTCAAGCCCGGCGGGGACGCCGCCTACGATGCCGATCGGCCGCTGGAGGCCGATCTGGTGGTCGTCGACGAGGCGTCGATGCTGGACCTGCTGCTGGCCAACAAGCTCGTCAAGGCGGTCCCGCCGGGCGCCCATCTGCTGCTGGTGGGGGACGTCGACCAGCTGCCGTCGGTGGGCGCCGGCGAGGTGCTGCGGGATCTGCTGGCCGAGCCCGGCCCGGTGCCCGCGGTCCGGTTGACCCGGATCTTCCGGCAGGCCCAGGAGTCCGGCGTGGTCACCAACGCCCACCGGATCAACTCCGGCGTCCCCCCGCTCACGACCGGGCTGGCCGACTTCTTCCTGTTCGTGGAGGAGGACAATGAAGAGGCCGGACGGCTGGCCGTCGATGTCGCGGCCCGCCGGATCCCGGCGAAGTTCGGTCTGGACCCGCGCCGGGACGTCCAGGTGCTGACCCCGATGCACCGCGGCCCGGCCGGTGCGGGCGCCCTGAACGGCCTGCTCCAGCAGGCCGTCACCCCCGCCCGCCCCGATCTGCCCGAGCGCCGCTTCGGCGGCCGGGTCTTCCGCGTCGGGGACAAGGTCACCCAGATCAGGAACAACTACGAAAAGGGCCGCAACGGCGTCTTCAACGGCACGGTGGGCGTGGTCACGGCCCTGGACTCCGACGAGCAGCGGCTGACGGTGCTCACCGACGAGGACGAGGAGGTCCCCTACGACTTCGACGAACTCGACGAACTCGCGCACGCCTATGCCGTGACGATCCATCGCTCGCAGGGTAGTGAGTATCCAGCGGTGGTGATTCCGGTCACCACAAGTGCCTGGATGATGCTGCAGCGCAATTTGTTGTATACCGCCGTGACCCGGGCGAAGCGCTTGGTGGTGCTGGTCGGCTCCCGCAAGGCCCTCGGGCAGGCCGTACGCACGGTATCCGCCGGTCGGCGGTGTACGGCTCTGGCTCACCGGCTCGCCGGGGCGATGTGATGTCACCTCCTCTTTCCCAATCGGGGCGAAAGGGAGCAGGATGGACACTCACGCGGCACTGAGTGCCGTAATGAGGCCCTATGGCCGACCCCGAGTGCACATCCAAGGTCCAAATGGGGGAAGGTATAGGCAGTCAGGGCACCTCGAAGAAGAGGCACAACGTCGGTGAGGGATGACGTGAGCGACAACTCTGTAGTACTGCGTTACGGGGACGGCGAATACAGCTACCCGGTCGTCGGCAGCACCGTCGGCGACAAGGGCTTCGATATCTCGAAGCTGCGCGCCCAGACCGGTCTGGTGACCCTGGACTCCGGTTACGGCAACACCGCGGCATATAAATCCGCGATCACCTATCTCGACGGTGAGCAGGGAATTCTTCGTTACCGCGGGTATCCGATCGAGCAGCTCGCAGAGCGCAGCACGTTCGTCGAGACCGCGTACCTCCTGATCAACGGTGAGCTGCCCACCGTCGATCAGCTGTCCGCCTTCAAGCAGGACATCACGTACCACACCCTGCTCCACGAGGACGTCAAGCGCTTCTACGACGGCTTCCCCCGTGACGCCCACCCGATGGCGATGCTGTCGTCGGTCGTCAGCGCGCTGTCGACCTTCTACCAGGACAGCCACAACCCGTTCGACGAGCAGCAGCGCCACATCTCCACGATCCGGCTGCTGGCCAAGCTCCCGACGATCGCGGCGTACGCCTACAAGAAGTCGGTCGGCCACCCGGTCGTCTACCCGAGCAACGACCTCGGGTACGTCGAGAACTTCCTGCGGATGACCTTCTCGGTGCCGGCCGCCGACTACGAGCTCGACCCGGTCGTCGTCAGCGCCCTGGACAAGCTGCTGATCCTGCACGCCGACCACGAGCAGAACTGCTCGACGTCCACGGTGCGCCTGGTCGGCTCCTCGCAGGCGAACCTCTTCGCCTCGATCTCGGCCGGTATCAGCGCCCTGTGGGGCCCCCTGCACGGCGGCGCCAACCAGTCCGTGCTGGAGATGCTGGAGGGCATCCAGCGCGACGGCGGCGACGTCGACTCCTTCATCCGCAAGGTGAAGAACAAGGAAGACGGCGTGAAGCTCATGGGCTTCGGGCACCGCGTCTACAAGAACTTCGACCCCCGGGCGAAGATCATCAAGGCGGCGGCGCACGATGTCCTCTCCGCGCTCGGCAAGTCCGACGAGCTGCTGGACATCGCCCTGAAGCTGGAGGAGCACGCGCTCTCCGACGACTACTTCGTCTCGCGCAAGCTCTACCCGAACGTCGACTTCTACACCGGCCTGATCTACCGGGCCATGGGCTTCCCGACCGAGATGTTCACCGTGCTCTTCGCGCTCGGCCGGCTGCCCGGCTGGATCGCCCAGTGGCACGAGATGATCAAGGAGCCCGGCTCCCGCATCGGGCGCCCGCGGCAGATCTACACCGGCGCCGTCGAGCGCGACTTCGTGCCGGTCGAGCAGCGCTGACGGTCCTCGGCCGCCGCTGCCCCGGATAGACGAAAGCGCCCCGCCTCCGGATCCCCCCACGGGTCCAGAGTGCGGGGCGCTTCCCATATCCCGGTTGGATTCCCCCCACGGGATCCGTCCGGGCGCTCCGGGTTGCACCGCGCTCTGCCGGGACGCGCACATCGGGAGGGCCGCTCAAAGCTCCCCGGGCACGTCGCCCCGGCCACGCGTAGCCGGGCACGATCCCCCAAGATCGACACGGCTGTCGCAGTGCAAGCCCCGCCGGGGTGCCTGCACTGCACGGTTAGACTCGCGACCCCCCTCAATGGTTACGTTCCGATGAGTGTGATCTGGGTCTCTTGCCATATGGGGGCGAATGCGGTCAAGGGCCACGATCTGGAGATCGGGTCCCGGGGGTATGGGTGTTGTGCCCCGAGGTAGGGGCGTTGTGGCAGTTGTAAAGGCTGTGTGAATGTTCTTGGTCGCGGGCCGGGGTGCGAGCCGCCGCTGACGGTACTCGCACCGTCAGCGGCGATCAGACCTCAGACGCCCTGCCCCACGAGCTCGTAGCCGGCCTCGTCGACGGCCGCGCGCACGGCCTCCTCGTCCAGGGGGGCCTTGGAGACCACGGTCACCAGGCCGGTGGACGCGACCGCCTGCACCGAGCTGACGCCGGAGATCTCGCCGATCTCGGACGACACCGCACCCTCGCAGTGGCCGCAGGTCATGCCGGTGATCTTGTAGGTGGTGGTCACCTCGCCGACCTGGACGTCGGTGCCGCCGGAGTGGCGGGAGTCTTCCGGGGTGCAGCAGGAGCTGTTCTCGTTCATGGGGGTTCTCCTTGTGGTGCCGGTGTCTGGTCGGGTGTCTGGTGCCGGTCCGTGGTGCCGAGTCGTGGTGTCGAAGGTGCCGCCATGTGCCGGCGGCCGCCGGAGTGTCACATGGTGGCGCACGGGCCCCGGCGGACGCCGGTGTTCCCGACCCTCGGTACTGTATACCCCTAGGGGGTATCAATCCAGTGTCTCGCCACGCCCACCGCGTTGCCGAGCACCCCACCCCGCGTCAGCCTTGGGTTACGGACTCGGGGCGGATCCGAGGAGGCGGCCGGATGGATGTACTCGCCCTGTACGGCCTGCTGGTGCTCACCACGCTGCCGCCGCTGGTGCCCAACTCCGCCCTGCTCGTCTCCGCCGGCGTGCTCGCCTCCCGCGGCGAGCTCTTCCTGCCCCAGGTGCTGCTGGTCGTGGCGGGCAGCGCCCTGCTGGGAGACCTGCTGATGTACCTCGCCGCACGGCGCTTCGGCGAACCCGTACGCACCTGGATGCGCCGCAACCCCCGCCGCCTGGCACTGCTGGAGTGGACCTCCCAGCGGATCCAGCGCTACGGCGTACCGTTCGTGATCGCCGTGCGGTTCCTGCCCAGCGGCCGGATCGCCGGGGCGCTGGCCTCCGGGGTGCTGCGCTATCCGCTGCGCAAGTACGCGCTCGGCGCCGGCATCGCCGAGGCGACCTGGGCGACGTACTCCGTCGGCCTCGGCTACGTCGGCAGCGCGGTCGCCCACAACCGCCTCTACGCCGCCGCGATCGGCCTGGGCGTCTCCTGCGCGGTCGCCGCGGTGGGCACCGCGATCCAGTGGGCGGCCCGCCGCCGGGCGCTGCGACAGCGGCCCGAGGGGGGCGGCGAACGGGACGGCGAGGGCCGCGACGACCGGACCTCGTCCACCGCGGCGGCCTGAGCGTGGCGGCACGCTGCCCGCGGTTCCGCGGCGGAGCGATTGTCAGTGGCCGGTCGTACAGTTCAGACATGGAGCGATTACGGAGAGTGATGAAGTGGGTGGGGGAGTTGCGCGGCGCCCTCCTGCCGTCGGCCCGTCACCCGACCGGCCCACCGGACCGCCGCCGGGGCGAAGAGCCGACGGCGGGCCCCCGGCGGGACGGTGGGTCAGCGAAGGAGGTTGAGGCTGGAGGCGGCGGTGCACACGAGCACCAGGCGGTCGAAGAGGGCCTGGTCGATGCGGCGCACCAGAGCCCGTCCCAGGAGCGCCCCGACCGGCACGGCGCACACCAGCACCGCGTCCAGCGCGAGACCGTCGGGCGTGAGCAGCCCCAGCCCGATGCTGAACGGCAGCTTGAAGAGATTGACCAGGAGGAAGAACCACGCCCCCGTCCCCAGGAAGCCGAGCATCGTGAAGCCCGAGGACAGCAGATAGAGCGACATCGCGGGACCGCCCGCGTTGGCGACCATGGTGGCGAATCCGGCGACGAGCCCGAAGAACAGGGTGCGGGCATGCTCACCGCGCAACAGGGTGCGGGTATACCCACCGCCCCCGGCCCCCGCGCCCGTCCCCCGAGCCGCGGCCCGCCCCGTGTCCGCCTCCACCGCCGCACCCGGCCCGCCGCTCAAGACGGCCGCTGCCGATGCCCCGGGCCCACGGCCACGGCGCGAGCGCCGACGCCGCCAGAGGTGGTGCAGCACGATCGTCAGCAGCAGCGCGCCGATCGTGCGGCGGACCACGTCGTCACCGGTTCCGGCGACGAACACGGCACCGAGCAGCACACCGGCCGCCACCGACGGCAGCAGCCGCAGCAGCGCGGGCCAGTCGGTGTGCTCGCGGTAGGCGCGGACGGCCAGTACGTCCCCGACCAGAAGCAGCGGGAGCAGGACGCCGGTGGACTCCCTGGCGGGCAGTACGGCGGCGAAGAGGGCCACGCTCAGCGCGCCGACGCCGCTGACGGCGGTCTTGGAGACCCCCACCAGCAGCGCGGCGACCACCAACGTGCCCAGCGATACGACCCCGAGGTCGCTCACGCGTCCAAGGCCACCGGGCCGGCCGTACCGCGGACGTCCGCGACGGCGACCGGCTCGCCGGTCCGCCGTGAACGCTCGCAGGCCTCGGCGACATACAGCGCCTCCAGGGCCTCCGCGGGCGGGCAGGGGTTCGGCACCCGGCCCGCGGCGACCTCGGCGAACACGCCCAGCTCGGTGACGTAGGCGTCGTGGAAGCGCTCCATGAAGGTGGCGTAGGGGTCGGCCGCCCGCTGCCAGGACAGCTTCGGCTCCGCGGACGGCAGCGGCGCACGGTCGTCGAGACCGACGAAGCGGGCGCCTTCGGAGCCGCAGACCTCCAGCCGGACGTCATGGCCCGCGCCGTTGTAGCGGGTCGCGGTGACGGTCGCCAGGGTGTCGTCGTCGAAGCGCAGCAGCGCCGCGCAGGTGTCGACGTCGTCGCCGTCGGCGAAGAAGGACGCGCCGCGGTTGGCGCCCTGGGCGTAGACCGAGACCACCTCGCGGCCGGTCAGCCAGCGCAGGATGTCGAAGTCATGGATCGAGCAGTCCCGGAACAGCCCTCCGGAGGTGGGGATGTACCCGGCCGGTGGCGGGGTCCGGTCGCTGGTGCAGGCGCGCAGCGTGTGCAGCCAGCCCAGCTCGCCGGACCGCAGCGCCGCGCGCGCGGCACGGTAGCCCGCGTCGAAGCGGCGCTGGAAGCCGATCTGCACGGGCACGGCTCCGGCCTGGGCCCGCTCCACCACACCGACGGTGCCCGGGACGTCCAGTGCGACCGGCTTCTCGCAGAAGACCGGTACGCCGGCGTCCAGGGCCTGGTGGATCAGTTCCGCGTGGGCGCTGGTCGCGGCGGTGATCACCACGCCGTCCAGGCCGTCCGCGTACAGCTGCGCGATGCTCGCGGCCGCGCGTACGCCGAGGGTGTCCGCCAGCGCGGCGGCCCGCGCGGTCTCGGCGTCGGCGACCACGAGGTCGGTGACGCCCGGGACGTTCTGGAGGGTCGCGGCGTGGAACGCGCCGATACGCCCGGTGCCGATGAGGCCGATCTTCATGCCCGGTCCTTCCAGGGAGGGGAGAGGCAATCGTTGGAACGGTCCAACGCCCGCCGTTCCGGGCACCCTGCATGTCCGGATGTCCGCATGTCAACCCTTGTGCAGAGCTTCAAGAGGTCCTTCAAAGGGCCCACAAGGGGGGCATCGAGGGGTTTCATCGAGGGGACTTCAAGGGGCCTTTAAGGGGTCTTCAAGGGGCAGGGGTGTGCGCATTGACGCCTCCCCGCCCCAGTGGAAGGATTCCCCCTCATGGAACGGTCCAACGGGCCCGCCGGCGGACGCGGCGGACGACCCCCGACGATCCGCGGCGTCGCGGAGCGCGCGGGCGTCTCCAAGTCGCTGGTGTCGCTGGTGCTGCAGGGCTCCCCGCGGGTCAGCGACGCCAAGCGGCAGGCCGTGATGGACGCCATCGACGAACTCGGCTACCGGCCGAACGCCGCCGCCCGCAGCCTGGTCGCGCGCCGTACCCACACCGTCGGCGTACTGCTGAACGACATGCGCAACCCCTGGTTCGTCGAGCTCCTCGACGGCCTCGACTCGCTGCTGCAGGCGCACGGTCTGCGGATGCTGATGGCCGACGGCCGACTCGACCGACGGGCCGGACAGGACTTCGCCCGCACCTTCCAGGAGCTGCGGGTCGACGGCATCGTCGTCGTCGGCACCCTCCCGGACACCGACGGCCTCGCCGAGGTCGCCGAGCGACTGCCCACGGTCATCGCGGGCAACCACGAACCCCGGCTGCCGCGCGTCGACATCGTCGCCAACGACGACGAGCGCGGCGCCCGCCTCGCCACCGAGCACCTGCTCTCCCTCGGCCACCGGCGGATCGCCCATATCGCCGGGCAGGGAGTGGTCGGCGAGCTGCGCCGGCGCGGCTTCGAGGCCGCCCTGCGCGCCCACGGCCGGGCAGCGGGCGCCGTCGTGGAGCAGGGCGACGGGACCGAGGAGGGCGGCTACCGGGCCGCGGTGCGGTTGCTCAACCCCTCGCGCGGGACCGAACGCCCCACCGCCGTCTTCGCGTTCAACGACATATCCTGCGTCGGCGCGCTCTCCGCCGCCCAGGAACTGGGGCTGTCCGTGCCCACCGACCTCTCCCTGGTCGGCTACGACAACACCTACCTCGCCCGCATCCGACACCTCTGGCTGAACTCGGTCAACAACGCCAGCCACGAGGTCGGCCGCCGCGCGGCGCGCTGCCTGCTGGACCGGATGGACCGCCCGGACACCCCGGCCGCCCACCAACTCGTCGCACCGGCACTGGAGATCAGAGGCTCCACGGCGCCACCCCGCGGCTAGGACCCGTCCGGCGGAGCGGGCGCGGCGGGCGCGGCGGGTGCCCCGGACGGCGGGCCGGCGTCCCGGGCCGCCCGCTCGCCCCGCAGCTCGCGGTCCACCGCCCGCAGCAGCGTCAGCAGCATGCCGTTCAACGGCGTCGCGATGCCGTGCCGTTCGCCCGCCCGGACCACCGCCCCCGTGATGAACTCCTGCTCCATCGGGCGGCCGGCGAGCCGGTCGTAGAGCATCGAGGAGCCGCCGTCCGCGGGCGCCGTGGCGTACAGCTCCAGGGTCCTGGTGATGTCCTCGTCACCGATGTCCGCGCCCTCCGCCCGGGCGACGGCGGCCGCCTCGGACAACAGGTCACGGGTGAGCGCGGCCATCTCGGGGTCGGCGAAGATGCCGATCGGCTGCTGGAGCAGGGCGGTGATCGGGTTGGCCGCGAGATTGGTGAACAGCTTGCGCCAGGCGGCCGTGGCGAAGTCGCGCACCGGGTGCACCCGCAGTCCGGTACCGGCGAGCGCGGCGGCGAACCGGTCGCCCAACGGGCCCTCGGGAACGTGCAGTTCGCTGGCGACGTGGTGCAGGATCCGGCCGGGCGCGGTGCGCTCCGCCGAGATGTAGACGACGGTGGGCAGGATGCCGGTGCCCCTGGGCACGAGCGGAGCGATGCGTTCCTCCTGATCGATGCCGTTCTGGAGCACCGCGACGGCGGTGCCGGGGCCGCACAGCCGCCGCAGCCAGCCCTCGGCGCCCGCGGTGTCCTGCGCTTTGGTGGTCAGCAGCACCCAGTCGACCGGCGTCACCCGCGCCGGGTCGGTGACGATCCGCACCGCCGCGGTCCGGACCTCGCCGCCGCTCTCGATGGTCAGACGCTGCAGCGGGCTGCGTACGCACAAGGTCACGTCGAGGCCGGCCCACCCGGCGAGGGCGGCGGTGTAGCCGCCGATCGCGCCGGCGCCGATCACCGCGATCCGGGCGGGCGCCGCGGGCCGGGGATGTTGGGGCATACCACGATCGTAGAGCCGCGGCATACGCCGGGACACGCGCGCTCCGGGCCCCGGCGCCGGGCCGGGCGCCGGGGCCCGGGGGCCTGTCAGGCGGCGTCAGCGCCGGCCGCGCTGGCCGGGCCGCTGGGCCACCCATGCTCTGACCGTGTCGGCGAACCAGTACGGTTTTCCGCCCTCGACCAGATCCGGTTCCGGCAGCAGACCGTGCTTGCGGTACGAGCGCACGGTGTCCGGCTGTACCTGGATGTGCGCGGCGATCTCCTTGTACGACCAGAGCCTGCGGTCGGTCATTTCCGTCACCTCCTGAGCGCCGTACGCAGGGGCGGCCCGGGGGAGCCGTCGGGGGCCGCGTACGGCCTGGTGATCACTCACCCTGTGCCCGGACAACGACACCGAGTGACCGCCGGGGAGGGGCTGTTGACCGACTGTGACGGAAGACCCGCGCAACGGTGACAGCCGTGACGGCGCGCGGACCGCTGTGACGAGGCGGGGACCTCGTCGTCAGCGGGCAGAGGCCTCCGGAACCGCCTCGTCCGCCCCCAGACCTCCTTCGACCTCTTCACCCCCTTCAGCCTCCTTGTTCTCCCCGACCTCCTTGACCTCCTCAGCCTCTTCGGCCTCCTCAGCCTCTTCGGCCTCTCCCGCCCCCGCCGCCCGCCGCAGCTCATGCTCCAGATCTTCCAGCGCCAGCCCCTTCGTCTCCGGCGCGTACCGCTTGCAGAAGACCAGGGACACCACGCACATCGCGCCGAAGAACCAGAAGGTGAGGCCGGCGCCGGCCAGATCGAGCAGCACCGGAAAGACCAGCGCGACCGCGAAGTTGACCACCCACATCACGAACACCGCCGCGCCCATGGCCAGTCCGCGGACCTTGAGCGGGAACATCTCGGCGAGCAGCAGCCACACACCGGTGTTCAACGTGGCCTGCATGAAGGCCATGTAGAGCACCATCAGGCACAGGACGAGGACGCTGACGGCGGTGGAGTGCGGGAGGTGGAAGGACGCCCCGAGCAGGGCGAGCGAGACGGTCATCCCGGCCAGGCCCGTGATCAGCATCGGTCGCCGCCCGACCCGGTCGATCAGGGACATCCCGATCGCGGTGGCAAGGACGGAGACCGCCCCGACGGCGATGGTGGCGGTGATCGCCGCGCCCGTGCCCAGTCCCGTCGACGCCAGGATCTTGGGCGCGAAGTACACCACGGCGTTGACGCCGGTGATCTGCTGGACCGCCGCCAGCCCTATGCCCACCAGCAGCAGCCGCCGCACCCAGGGCGTACGCAGTTGCCGCCAGGCGCCGCGCTGCGCACCCGCCTCCAGGCTGCGGGCCCGGTCGATGCGGGCCAGCTCGGCGGGGACGTCGTCGGCGGGCAGCGTACGGCCGAGCACCCCGGCCGCGTCGTCCCGCCGCCCCTTGCTGATGTACCAGCGCGGGGTGTCGGGCAGGAAGAACAGGCCGACGAACAGCGCCACCGCGGGCAGCGCGGCAAGACCCAGCATCCACCGCCAGGCCTCCCACCGCGCCAGCACGGCGTTGATCAGGTAGGCGAGCAGCTGACCGCTGACGATCATCAGCGAGTTGAAGGAGACCAGCCGGCCGCGAATGTGCGGGGGCGCGATCTCGGAGAGGTAGAGCGGGGTGATGACGGAGGCGCTGCCGACGGCGAGGCCGAGGACGAAACGCGCCGCCGTCATGACGGCGACCGTGGGGGAGAGCGCCACCGCCAGCGCGCCGCCGATGAACACGGCGCCCGCCCACAGCAGGGAGTCGCGCCGGCCCAGCGCGTCGGACATCCGGCCGCCGATCAGCGAGCCGAAGGCCGCGCCGATCAGCAGCGCGCTGGTGATGACGCCCTCACCCAGGGAGGTGAGGCCGAAGTGGGCCTCCATGAAGGGGAGGGCGCCGGAGATCACTCCGGTGTCGTAGCCGAAGAGGGCGCCGCCGAGCGCGGCGATGGCGGCGATGGCGACGATGAAGCGTTGGGCGCGGCGGGACCGCGGGCCGACATGCGGGTCGGCGGACGCCGCCTGGCTGGTCGGAGCGGCCATCGTCAGCTCCGGCCCGTCCGGGCGGTCAACCCATCGCCCGTGGAGGGTGGTTCGGGCGCCGGGAGGGCGCCGCGGACCGGTATGGAGCGTCGTCGTGGGTCGGCGCCACGGGCGAGGTGCACGGTACGGCGAAACGGAACGGCGTCCGGCGCGGAATGCATGTGCGGGGGCCTTTCAACGGATCAGAAGCGAGCAGATACGTGACGAGGAACGGGCGGCGCAACGCGCCCCGGCAGCAGGGCGCGACACGCCTCGGCTGCACAGCGCGGCGCGGCACGGGACACCTCAGCAGCACGGCACGAGACACGCCCCAGCAGCGCGGCGCGACACCGGCCACCACCACCCCGACAAGGGCCGTCATCGCCCACGGTTGGCGCAGCGTGCGACGCCACGGACCCCTGCTGGCACACCGTGCGCCGCCACCGCCCCTACCGGTACAGCGCCGGCCGCTCGATCAGCTCGACCGCCACCCGCTCGCCGCTGGCCTGGGCGAGTACGCCCGCCTCGCACACCGCGGCCGCCGCATAGCCGTCCCAGCAGCTGGGGCCCTCGACCTCGCCGCGCCGGGTGGCGTTCACCCAGCGCTGCACCTGCCGGTCGTAGGCCTGCTCGAAGCGCTCCACGAAGCCGGGGGTGATGGCGCCGCCCCAGTGGCCGGCGGCGTTGGTGAACACCCCGTGGTCGTCGCCGATCCGGGCGGTTCCGTTCTCGCAGACCGCCTCGCAGACGACCTGGTAGCCGAAGCCGCAGTTGACGAAGATCTCGGTGTCCACGACCTGGCCGCCCGCGGTCTCGAAGAGGACCAGCTGCGGGTCGCTCAGGCCCTCGGGCGCGTTCCCGGTGGGCGCCGGACGCAGCACCCGTACCGCCGTGATCTCCTCCTCCAGCAGCCAGCGGGTCACATCGATCTCGTGCACCACCGAGTCGTTGATCATCATCGCGTTGGTGAAGCCGGGCGGGGTGTCGGCGTTGCGGTGCTTGTTGTGCAGCATCAGCGGGCGCCCGTGAGTCCCCTGGTCCAGCAGGGACTTGAGGGCGCGGTAGTCGGCGTCGTAGCGGCGCATGAAGCCCACCTGTACGCGGCGGTGGCCCAGCGCCTGCTCGGCTTCCAGGACGCGCAGCGCGGAGGCGGCGTCCGGCGTCAGCGGCTTCTCGCACAGGACGGGCAGATCGCGCGCGAAGGCTTCCAGGAGTGCCGCCTCGTGCGCGGGGCCCGGCGAGGCGATCAGCACGGCGTCCACCGAGGGGTCGTCCATGGCGGCGGCGGGGTCGGTGTAGGGGGTACACCCCTCGATGCCGTCGGCGAGGTGCTTGACCCGGGCCGCGTCGATATCGACCACCGCGGCCACCCGGGCGCCGCTGATCACCTCGTTGATCCGGCGTACGTGGTCGGCGCCCATCCGGCCCGTGCCGATGACCGCCACACCGAGCGTTCCGTACGAAGTCATGTCGTCCTCAAGTCCTTACGTGCTTCAGAGGGCTACAGAGTGTGATGTACTCTGGGAACTGATTACTCTCCGTAATCGTTGCCGGAGATATGAGGAGGCGTCGCGAGGCGAGCGCAGCAGGCAAGTGCGGCAGATGAGTGCAGCAGGCGACTGCAGTAGGTGAGTGCGGGCGACGAGTGCAGACGACCGCGGGTGGACTCGGCTGCCGGCCCGCTCAGGCGCCGCAGGAGCGCAGGAAGCGGCGCGTGCGCTCGGCGATGGGGAACGGCTGGTCGGGCGGGCAGGGGTACATGTCCTGCTCGACGATGGCGAAGAGGTCGACGTCCAGCTCCTGCGCGGCCTCCAGGACGGGCGGCAGCGCGGGCACGCCGAGCGGCGGTTCGCACATCACGCCTTGCTGGACGGCCGGGCCGAAGGGCGTGCCCTTGGCGACGACGTCGCTGAGGATGTCCGGGTCGACCTGCTTGAGGTGGAGGTAGCCGATCCGCTCGCCGTAGGTGCGGATCAGCTTGACGCTGTCCCCGCCGCAGTAGGCGTAGTGGCCGGTGTCCAGACAGAGGTTGACCAGGTCGGAGTCGGTCACGTGCAGGAACCGCTCGACGTGCTCCTCGGTGTCGATGTGGGTGTCGGCGTGCGGGTGCACGACGATGTCCAGCCCGAACTCGTCCCGTACGCGCTTGCCCAGCCGCTCCATGCCGGTCGTCAGGTGCTTCCACTGCTCGACGGTCAGCTCGCGCGGTTCGAGCTCCTCGGCGGTCTTGTCGTCCCGCCAGAAGGAGGGGATGACGACCAGGTGCTTGGCGCCCATGGCCTGGGTGAGGGTGGCGACCTCGGAGACGTGCGCCCAGGTCTTGTCCCAGACGGACGGGCCGTGGTGCATCGAGGTGAAGATCGTGCCGGCCGAGACCTTCAGACTCCGGCGGGCGATCTCGTCGTGCAGGACGGCGGGGTCGGTGGGGAGGTAGCCGTACGGGCCGAGCTCGATCCACTCGTAGCCGGCCTCGGCGACCTCGTCCAGGAAGCGCTGCCAGGGGACCTGCTGGTCGTCGTCGGGGAACCACACCCCCCATGAGTCGGGGGCGGAACCGATGCGGAGGCGGTCCAGAACGCGGGGGGCGGCATGGGGAACGGTCATGCTGCGGCTCTCCTCTCGCCGGTCGGCGGTGACCGGGAGGCGCTGGGCGGGTTGTGGGGCACAGCCTCTCTGGCGCCCCGGGGAGTGTCAAGACTTCGTCCTGACATAAGGACTTAAGGACTTTGTCGGGGTGGGTATGCGGGAGCGGGTGTGTGGGAGCGGGTGCGTGGGGGGTGCGTGGGGGTTGGAGTGCACGGGTGGGGGCGCGGGGCGTGGTGTGGCGCGATGGGGGAGGGCGTCGGGTGGGGTGTGTCCGAGGGTGCCTCAGTACTACCTCGGGTGGGGCGCGTCCGGGGGCGCCTCGGCAGCGCCTCGGGTGGGGTGTGTCCGGAGGTGTCTCAGGGGCACCTCGGGGGCGTCTCGGGGTGTCCCTGAAGGGGCTCGACGGGCATCTTGGGCGCGGCTCTCGCAATCCTTGACGTCAGAATGTAAGGACAAACTGTTGACAGGGTCTGATGCTCACCGTTAGACCTTTCCTCAGAGTCGAACCCGCCGAACCCGGCGAACTCGCCGAACCCGCCGCGCCGGCCGACCCGAAGGGGCGCATATGACCGAGCCGTACGACCTGATCACCATGGGCCGCATCGGAGTCGACATCTATCCGCTGCAGACCGGTGTGCCACTGGCGCAGGTGGAGACGTTCGGGAAGTTCCTCGGGGGTTCGGCCACCAACGTCGCGGTGGCCGCCGCCCGGCTCGGGCGCCGTAGCGCGGTCATCAGCCGCACCGGGCGCGACCCGTTCGGGGACTACGTCCATCAGGCGCTGCGCGGGTTCGGGGTGGACGACCGGTGGGTGACCCCCGTCGAGGAGTATCCGACGCCGGTCACCTTCTGCGAGATCTTCCCGCCGGACGATTTCCCGCTCTACTTCTACCGTCGCCCCAAGGCCCCCGACCTGGTCATTCACCCCGAGGAACTGGATCTGGACGCCATCGCGGCGGCCCGGATCTTCTGGATCACCGGTACGGGGCTGTGCGAGGAGCCCAGCCGCGGCGCCACCCTCGCCGCGCTGGAGGCCCGCGCCAAGGCCGGCACGACCGTCTTCGACCTGGACTGGCGGCCGATGTTCTGGGGCGGCGAGGGCGGCGCCTCCGGGGACGGCGGGGCGAGCGGCGCGGCGGCGATGGCCACCGCCCGCCCGTATTACGAAGCGGCCCTGCGGCACGCCACCGTGGCGGTCGGCAACGTCGACGAGGCCGAGGTCGCCACCGGAGTGCGCGAGCCGAAGGAGTGCGCCCAGGCGCTGCTGGAGATGGGCGTCGAGCTCGCCGTCATCAAGCAGGGGCCCAAGGGCGTGCTCGCCGTCCACCGCGACGGCCGCACCGCCGAGGTCCCGCCCACCCCCGTCGAGGTCGTGAACGGGCTCGGTGCGGGCGACTCGTTCGGCGGGTCGCTGTGTCACGGGCTGCTCTCCGGCTGGGAGCTGGAGCCGATGATGCGGTACGCCAACGCCGCCGGTGCCATCGTCGCCTCCCGTCTGGCCTGTTCCTCCGCCATGCCCACGGCCGACGAGGTCGAGGCGTTCCTCGCGGGGCGGTAGCCCCCATGGCCGTGGCCCGCCGGCAGCCGTCGACGGCGCGGCCCCGCGCCACCCCCGCCCCACCTGTGCACTCAAGAAGGTGAGTTGAGCCTTGACCCCTCGGATCAGTGACCTCGCGACGCTGCGGGCCCGGCACCCCGGAGCCGTTGCGGAGGCCGCCGCGCGCCGCGCCCGTCGCCCGCTCCTCGGCGACAGCGGCCGGCTGATGATCGTCGCCGCCGATCATCCGGCCCGCGGCGCGCTCGCCGTCGGTGACCGGCAGCTCGCCATGGCCAACCGTCTCGACCTGCTCGAACGCCTGGTGCTGGCGCTGTCGCGGCCCGGTGTGGACGGGGTGCTGGCCACCGCGGACATCCTGGAGGACCTGCTGCTGCTGGGCGCCCTCGACGGCAAGGTGGTGATGGGCTCGATGAACCGGGGCGGCATCGCGGGCGCCTCGTTCGAGATGGACGACCGGTTTACCGGCCACCGGCCGCAGGACCTCGCCCGGCTCCGCTTCGACGCGGGCAAGCTGCTGCTGCGGATCGACTACGACGACCCGGGCTCGCTGACCACCATGGAGGCCACCGCCCGTGCCATCGACGAGATGGCCGCGCGGGAACTGCCCGTCTTCGTCGAGCCGTTCCTCTCCTCCCGGATAGACGGCAAGGTCCGCAACGATCTCAGCCCCGAGGCCGTGACCCGCTCCGTCGCCATCGCCTCCGGCCTCGGCGGCACCTCCGCGTACACCTGGCTCAAGCTGCCGGTCACCGAGGACGCCGATGCCATGGCGCGGGTCTGCGAGACCACCACCCTGCCGACCGTGCTGCTCGGCGGCGACATCGGCAGCACCGTCCGGGACCAGGAGGCCGCCTACGAGAAGTGGCGCAAGGCGCTGCGGCTGCCGACCGTGCAGGGCCTGGTCGTCGGGCGCTCCCTGCTCTACCCGGCCGACGGGGACGTCGCGGCCGCCGTGGACACCGCCGTGGGCCTGCTGTGAGCCGGGGGGACCTCCCGGCCGCCGGTGCACCGGGGCGGAGCCCGGGGGAGACCGACGAGGTACTGCAAACGCCGCGATTTCCGCAGGAGACTCGATCCATGAGCAATGTGAGCACGGAATTCCACCTGAGGGCCGGTGAGGCGGCCGCGGGACCGTACGCGCTGGACATCGACCCGAAACGGGCCGGCTGGGGCTACTCCTCGCTGCGCGTGCTGGACCTGCCGCCCGGTGGCCACCACTCCTTCGCCACCGGCGACAGCGAATGGATCGTGCTGCCGCTGTCCGGCGGCTGCACGGTGCTGACCGACGACGGCGAGTTCTTCGAACTCACCGGCCGGGAGAGCGTGTTCAGCGGGGTCACCGACTTCGCCTACGTCCCCAGGGACGCGCATGTGCAGATCGCCAGCGGGGCGGGCGGCCGCTTCGCGCTGACCGGGGCGCGCTGCGAGCGCCGCCTGCCCGCCCGCTACGGCGCCGCCCGTGACGTCCCCGTGGAGCTGCGCGGCACCGGCAACTGCTCCCGCCAGGTCAACAACTTCGGGGCCGCGGCCCCCGCAGGCGAGCGCGAAGCGGGTTTCGAGTGCGACCGGCTGATCGCGGTGGAGGTGCTCACTCCGGGCGGCAACTGGTCGTCCTATCCGCCGCACAAGCACGACGAGTGCCGCCCGGGGGAGGAGAGCGAGCTGGAGGAGATCTACTACTTCGAGATCGCGGCGGCGCACGGCACGGACGGTGTGGGCTACCAGCGCGTCAGCCCGTCGGGGCGCGGCCGCGGTACGGACGTGCTCGCCGAGGTCCGCAGCGGTGACGCGGTGCTGATCCCCGACGGCTGGCACGGCCCGTCCATCGCCGCCCCCGGCCACACCATGTACTACCTCAACGTCATGGCCGGGCCCGGCGAGACCCGCGAATGGCTGATCTGCGACCACCCCGACCACGGCTGGATCCGCGGCACCTGGCCGGACCAGCCCGTCGACGCCCGCCTCCCTCTCTACCAAGCGCCCGCAGGAGACGCCCGATGAACGCTCCCACCACGCGCCGCCTCACGGTCGCGCAGGCCCTGGTCGAGTTCCTCGCCCACCAGTACACCGAGCGGGACGGCCGCCGGCACCGCCTGATCAACGCCTGCTGGGGCATCTTCGGCCACGGCAACGTCGCCGGTATCGGGCAGGCGCTGCTGGAGTCCGGTGAGGCGCTGCCGTACCTCCAGGGCCGCAACGAGCAGGCCATGGTGCATGCCGCGGTCGGCTACGCCCGGCAGCGCGACCGGCTCGGTGCGCAGGCCGTCACCACCTCCATCGGCCCCGGCGCCACCAACCTCGTCACCGGCGCCGCGCTGGCCACCGTCAACCGCCTGCCGGTGCTGCTGCTGCCCGGCGACACCTTCGCCACCCGGACGGCAGACCCCGTCCTGCAGCAGCTGGAGGTTCCGCACGCGGGGGATGTGTCGGTCAACGACGCGCTGCGCCCGGTGTCGCGCTACTTCGACCGGGTCACCCGCCCCGAGGCGCTGATCCCGGCGGCGCTGCAGGCCATGCGGGTGCTCGCCGACCCCGTCGACACCGGCGCGGTCACCCTGGCGCTGCCGCAGGACGTGCAGGCCGAGGCGTACGACTGGCCCGAGGAGTTCTTCGCCGACCGGGTCTGGCGCGTTCCCCGGCCCGCCCCCGACGTCGGCGCCCTGGCCGAGGCGGTACGGGCGATCCGCGGGGCCCGGCGGCCCCTGTTGATCGCGGGCGGCGGGGTCCACCACTCGGAGGCGGAGGAGGCGCTGCGGGCCTTCGTCGACACCACCGGCGTCCCGGTGGCCGTCACCCAGGCGGGCAAGGGCTCGCTGCGCCACGACCACCCCGCCGACGTGGGCGGCATCGGGCACACCGGTACCGCCACCGCCGACGCGCTGGCCCGCGAGGCGGATCTGATCATCGGTGTCGGGACCCGCTACACCGACTTCACCACCGCCTCCGGGACGCTCTTCGCCGCGCCGGACGTCCGCTTCGTCAACCTCAACATCGCCCCCTTCGACTCCCACAAGCTCGGTGCCCTGTCCCTGGTGGCCGACGCCCGCGCCGGGCTCGAAGCGCTCACCCTGGCGCTGTCCGGGCACCGCGTCGAGGAGGGGTACGAGGCGGCCTACGGGGCGGCGAAGGCGGACTGGGAGCGCCGGGTGGACGCCGCGTACGGCGCCCCGGACGACTCCGTGCGCCCCTCCCAGACGCAGGTCCTCGGTGCGCTGGACGCCCTCGTCGACGACACCGACGTGATCATCAACGCGGCCGGGTCCCTCCCCGGTGACCTGCACAAACTCTGGCGTGCCCGGTCGCCTCGGCAGTACCACCTGGAGTACGGCTACTCCTGCATGGGCTATGAGATCCCCGCCGCGATCGGGGTCCGGCTCGCCGCGCCCGACCGGCCGGTGTGGGCGCTGGTCGGCGACGGTACGTATCTGATGAACCCCACCGAGATCGTCACCGCGGTCCAGGAGGGCATCAACATCAACATCGTCCTCGTCCAGAACCACGGCTATGCGTCGATCGGCGGTCTGTCCGAGCAGACCGGCGGCGAACGCTTTGGAACGGCGTACCGTTTCCGTGACAAGGACGGTACGTACACGGGCGCGCCGCTGCCCGTCGATCTGGCCGCCAACGCCGCCTCGCTCGGTATGCGGGTCCTGCGTGCCGCCACCGTCGCCGAGCTGCGCACCGCGCTCGCCGAGGCGCGGAGCTCGAACCGGCCCACATGTGTCTATGTCGAGACCGAAACGGCCGACACTGTGCCGGGCGCGCCGGAGGCGCAGGCCTGGTGGGATGTTCCTGTTGCCGAGACCGCGACACGTCCGGCGGCGGTCGCCGCCCGGGAGGCGTACGACCGGTACGCCGCCGGGCGCCGCCGCCACCTCTGACCCTGACCCCCGTTCGAAGTCGTCACCCCAGAAAGGCCCCTCGCATGAAGACCATCAGCCACTGGATCGGCGGCAAGCCCGTCGAGGGTGTCTCCGGCAACTTCGGCCCGGTCTACAACCCGGCCACCGGTGCCCAGGAGAAGCAGGTCGCCTTCGCGTCGGTCGACGAGGTCGACGCGGCGGTCCGCGCCGCCAAGGAAGCGTTCCGGACGTGGGGCACCAGCTCGCTGGCCAAGCGCACGTCGGTGCTGTTCAAGTACCGCGAGCTGGTCGACGCGCACCGCGAGGAGCTGGCCCGGCTGATCACCGCGGAGCACGGCAAGGTGCACTCCGACGCGCTGGGCGAGGTCGCCCGCGGTCTGGAGATCGTCGAGCTGGCCTGCGGTATCCCCGAGAAGCTCAAGGGCGAGCTGTCCACCCAGGTCTCCACCCGGGTCGATGTGGCGGCGATCCGCCAGTCGCTGGGTGTGGTCGCCGGCATCACGCCGTTCAACTTCCCGGCGATGGTGCCGATGTGGATGTTCCCCCTGGCCATCGCGTGCGGCAACACCTTCGTGCTCAAGCCGAGCGAGAAGGTTCCCAGCGCCGCGTTCAAGCTCGCCGAGCTGGCCGCGGAGGCGGGGCTGCCCGACGGCGTGCTGAACATCGTCAACGGCGACAAGGTGGCGGTCGACGCCATCCTGGAGCACCCCGACGTCGCCGCGGTCTCCTTCGTCGGCTCCACCCCCATCGCCCGCTACATCCACACCACGGGTACCGCCAACGGCAAGCGGGTGCAGGCGCTGGGCGGTGCCAAGAACCACATGCTGGTCCTGCCGGACGCGGACCTCGACCTGGCGGCGGACTCGGCGATCAACGCCGCGTACGGCTCGGCCGGCGAGCGCTGCATGGCGATCTCGGTCGTCGTCGCGGTCGGGGAGACCGCCGACCCGCTGATCGGCAAGATCAAGGAGCGGGCCGACAAGCTGCGGATCGGTCCCGGCGACGACCCGGCCTCCGAGATGGGCCCGCTGATCACCAAGGTCCACCGCGACAAGGTCGCCTCGTACGTCACCGGTGCCGCGGCCCAGGGCGCCGATGTCGTCATCGACGGCACCGGCTACACCGTCGAGGGCTACGAGGACGGCCACTGGATCGGTGTGTCCCTGCTGGACAACGTCACGCCCGAGATGGACGCCTACCGGGACGAGATCTTCGGCCCGGTGCTGTCGGTGGTCCGCGTCGAGAGCTACGACGAGGCCATCGCGCTGATGAACAACTCGCCGTGGGGCAACGGCACCGCGATCTTCACCCGCGACGGCGGTGCCGCCCGCCGCTTCCAGCTGGAGGTCGAGGCCGGCATGGTCGGGGTGAACGTGCCGATCCCGGTTCCGGTGGGCTACCACTCCTTCGGCGGCTGGAAGGACTCGCTCTTCGGCGACCACCACATCTACGGCAACGACGGCGTGCACTTCTACACCCGCGGCAAGGTCGTCACCACTCGCTGGCCCGACCCGTCCGACGGTGGCATCAACCTGGGCTTCCCCAGCAACCACTGAGGTCACCGCCGACGGACGCCCTGCCGGACGCGTTGACCGGGCCCCCTGCCGAACCCCTTGCCGGACCCCCTCGGCAGGGGGTTCGGCCCGTTGCTACCGTGCATCCTCGCCGCACACCAACTCCATCGGGGGAAGCAATGCACCAATCCATGGCGCTCGCCAAGGGCGCCCGTATCACCGGCGGGGCGTTCTGCCTGCTGTTCTTCCTCTACACGGCGTACTGGCTGGCCGTCGACGTCGGTGAGTTCGGTCTCGTCGGCCTCTGGGATTCCTGGACCTTCCAGAGCCGCGGCGGCACCAACCAGGTCACCGGGCCGTTCCACCTCGGCCTCGCCGTCGTGCAGCTGGCGGCGGCGCTCGCCGCGTTCGCCGGGCAGCGGGTGGCCGGCGGGCTGCTGGCCGTCGCCACCACCTTCACCTGGGCCACCGCCCTGCAGGCCGCGGTGAGCGTCGGCAGCCACACCAGCGACGACAAGTGGTTCCTGCACGCCGAGACCAACACCTCGACGTTCGACAGCGTCTTCATCAGCAGTGTGCTGCTGTTCCTGGTGACCTTCGTCGCCGGCATCGTGCTGCTCGCCGGCATGCGGTCCTGGCCGCGCACCTCCCCCAGCGACCCGCCGATGCGCCCGGCGCCGACGGCGGGCGTGGTGGCCGGGCTGCTGCTCGGCGCGATGGTCCTGTGCAATGTGGCCTGGCACCTGTACATGCTGGTGGAGGGCGGCACCGGCTCCTTCGAGATGCTCTACCTCGGCCGGGGCGTGCTCAGCTCCCTGCTGGCCATGTCGCCCGGCTGGTCGTCCCTGGTGTTCCTCGTGCTGACCGCGCTGGCGGGGCTCAACAGCCTGATGCGGGGCAGCGCGGCCCGTGGTCTGGCCATGGGGCTGTCGATGGTGACGCTGCCCAGCGCCCTGCTGACGGTGATCGGGCTGGCCGGCAACGGCGCCCTGTTCGAGCTGAGCGACAGCATGCCGGGCCTGAGCATCATCGGCGACATCCAGCTGCTGCTCGACCTGCTCGGTTCGGTGGCGCTGCTGGCGCTGATGGGCCGTGGCGAGCCGGTCGCCCCGGCCTGGTACCCGCCGGCCCAGGCTCCGCAGTTCGCCGTCCCCGGCTTCGTGCCGCCGCCCGGCCCGCAGATGCCGCCGCCCGGCCCGCCGGTCCCGCCGGCCCCGCCCGCCTGGCAGCCGCCCGGCAACCCGCCGCCCCCGCAGGGCGGTTTCGGGCCGCCGCAGTACTGACGAGGCGGTCGCCCGGCACCCGCGAAAAAGCGGTGTGCCGGGCGCGCGCCGGGTTGGTACGCTCCCCGCGCGCACGCAGCGCGAGCACTGCTGGAGCAAGGGAGGTTGATGAATATGGCCCGCCGGACGCCTCATCAGCATGCCCTTGACCGGGCGGCGGTCTGAGCCGGACGTCGTTGCGTCCGCACACCTCAGCGCGGCCCGGTCGCCCACAGACGACCAGGAGTGACGCGTGTCTTCTTCTTCCTCCCGTTCTTCCCTTTCCTCCTCTCCCTCCCCTTCGTCCCCGGATCCGTCCCGTGACGGCGAACTGCTCACCGACCGGCTGCTGCTGCGGCCCTGGTCCGACGACGAGCTGGCCGCGGTCGCCGGCGAGGAGCGCCGGCCGCACTGGGCGGCGGACTTCCCCGCCGACGGCGACCGGGTCATCGCCGGCTTCACCGCCGGCAATCCGGCCGCCCGGGGCGTCCACGGCCAGCGGCAGATCGTCGAGCGGGCGAGCGGCCTGGTGGTCGGCGGCATCGGGCTGTTCTGGCCGCCGGTCGACGGCGCGGTCGAGTTCGGCTACGGCATCGTGCCGTCCCGCAGGGGGCGCGGCTATGCGCCCGAGGCGGCCCGCGCCCTGGTGGCGTTCGCGCTCACCGCACCCGGGGTGCACACGGTGTACGCGGACGTCGAGCCGACCAACCCGGCGTCCCGCCGCGTCCTGGAGAAGGCCGGGCTGGAGCGCTGGAGCGGCGACGAGGGCTCGGCGCGGTTCCGTATGACGGCGGCCGGAGAGTAGCGCCCCGGCCGGGCCGGTCGCGTACCGCGTTCGTGGTACGCGACCGGCGCACCCTACTCCCCGGGGAGACCGCCGGATTCCGCCCGGGGTACCGGCCGCCCGCCGCGGCCGGTACCTAGGATTTCCGGTATGGATCTCCGAGGTCTCAGACTGCGCGGGCGGCGGCTGTACGCCGCGGTGGGCGCGCTGGCCGTGCTGGTGGGCGGCGGTACATGGGCTGCCGCCTCCTCGGACGCGGCGCCCGTCGTCCACCGCGAGGACCGGCTGCTGACGATGCCGCGGACGCCCGGCGGCACGAAGGACGTGCGGATCGACACCTCCTTCTTCACCGCGCGGCAGGGCTTTGGCGGGCGGCGGCCCGCGGTGCTGCTCGGCCACGGCTTCGGCGGCAGCAAGGCCGATCTGCGCCCGCAGGCCGAGCAGTTGGCCCGGGACGGGTACGCCGTGCTGACCTGGTCGGCGCGCGGCTTCGGCAAGTCCACCGGGAAGATCGGGCTGAACGCCGCGGACGGCGAGGTCGCCGACGCCAGCCGGCTGATCGACTGGCTGGCCGAGCGCCCCGAGGTGCGGCTCGACAAGGCCGGCGACCCCCGGGTGGGCGTCGCCGGTGCCTCGTACGGCGGTGCGATCTCGCTGCTGGCGGCCGGCCACGACCGGCGCGTCGACGCCATCGCCCCGCAGATCACGTACTGGAACCTCGCCGACGCCCTCTTCCCGCACGGTGTGTTCAAGAAGCTGTGGGCGGGGATCTTCTTCACCACCGGCTCGGCGGGCGCCCCCACCGGCGCGCCCCGCGCCGCCCCCACGACGTCCGGCGGCTGCGGGAGGTTCGAGCCCGCGCTGTGCCGGATGTACGAGCGGGTCGCCGAGAGCGGCACGCCGGACGCCGCGGCCCGGCGGCTGCTGGCGGACCGCAGCCCGTCCGCGGTCGGCGACCGCATCAAGGTGCCGACCCTGATCATGCAGGGCCAGACCGATTCGTTGTTCCCCCTCGACCAGGCCGACGCCGCGCAGAAGGCGATCCGGCGCAACGGGGCGCCGGTGGACGTCGACTGGATCGCGGGCGGCCACGACGGCGGGGACCGCGAGAGCGCCCGGCTCCAGGCACGTACGAAGGCCTGGTTCGACCGCTACCTCAAGGGCGACGAGGGCGCCGACACCGGGCCGGCGTTCCGGATCAGCCGGACCGGCGGAGTGGACTCGACCGACGGCACGGTGCGGCTGCGCGGCGCGAGCGCGGAGGACTACCCGGGGCTCGCGGGCGAGGTGCGGCGCATCCCGCTGGCCGGCCCCGCGCAGACCTTCCGCAACCCGGCCGGCGCCGGTCCGCCCGCCATCTCCGCGGTGCCCGGCGTCGGCGCGCTCGGCACTCTCTCCGCCCTGGGCACCGGCGGTCTGTCCCTGGACTTCCCCGGCCAGTACGCCCGCTTCGACTCGGCGCCGCTGACCGACTCCGTCCGGCTCACCGGCAGTCCCACCGCCACGGTGCGGGTGCGCTCGAAGTCCCCGGACGCGGTGCTCTTCGCCAAGCTCTACGACGTCGCCCCCGGCGGCCGGCGCCAGGTGCTGCCCGCCCAGCTCGTCGCGCCGTACCGCGTCGTCGGCGCCCAGGAGGGCCGGACCGTCCGGCTCCGGCTGCCCGCCGTCGACCATGACTTCGCCGCCGGGCACCGGCTGCGGCTGGTGCTCTCGGCCACCGACCTCGGCTACGCCTCACCGGCCGAACCCACCACCTACAGCGTCGCGCTGCGGGGCGGCGGCGCGCTGGGCGTGCCGATCGCGCCCCAGGTGCGCAGCGCGGCCGCCCCGTTGCCGGCCTGGACCTGGGTGCTGCCCGCCGCGGCCGCGGTCGTCGCGGCGCTGCTGGTGCTCACCGCCCGCCGCCGCACCGCGGCGCCCGCCCCCGACCCGGCGCTCGCCGATGTCCCGCTGCGGATCAGCGGGTTGAGCAAGCGCTATGCCGGGTCCGCGGACCGCTATGCCGTACGGGAGCTGTCCTTCCGTGTGGAGAAGGGGCAGGTGCTCGGTCTGCTCGGGCCCAACGGCGCGGGCAAGACCACCACGCTGCGGATGCTGATGGGCCTGATCACGCCCGACGACGGAGAGATGAGGATCTTCGGGCAGGCGGTCCGACCGGGCGCCCCGGTGCTGTCGAGGGTCGGCGCGTTCGTCGAGGGCGCCGGTTTCCTGCCACATCTGTCCGGCCGCGCCAACCTGGAGCTGTACTGGCAGGCCACCGGCCGGCCCGCCGCCGACGCGCACCTGGACGAGGCGCTGGCGATCGCCGGCCTCGGCGACGCGCTGCAGCGTGCGGTGCGCACCTACTCCCAGGGCATGCGGCAGCGCCTGGCCATCGCCCAGGCCATGCTGGGCCTGCCGGATCTGCTGATCCTCGACGAGCCGACCAACGGCCTGGACCCGCCGCAGATCCGCGAGATGCGGGACGTGATGATCCGTTACGCCGCCGCCGGCCGCACCGTCATCGTCTCCAGCCATCTGCTGTCCGAGGTCGAGCAGAGCTGTACGCATCTGGTCGTCATGGACCGCGGGCGGCTGGTGCAGGCCGGCCCGGTCGCCGAGATCACCGGCTCCGGCGACACCCTGCTGGTCGGCGTCGCGGAACCGGTCGGCGACGCCGTCGTGGAGAAGGTCGACGCGCTGCCGGGGGTCGCCTCGGCGGTCCGCGCCGAGGGCGGCCTGCTGGTGCGGCTGGACGGCACGCTCAGCACCACCGGGCTGCTGACCGAGCTGCTGCGGCTGGAGATCGCGGTGGACCGGATCGGCCCGCACCGGCGTCTGGAGGACGCCTTCCTCACCCTGATCGGAGGCGACCGATGAGCGCGACCACCACGGCGCGGGCGCCGGGCTACCGCCCGCGCCGCACCCTCCCGCTGCGTGTGGAGGCCCGCCGCCAGCTGCGCCGCCGGCGCACACTGGTCATCGCCGCGATCCTGGCGCTGCTGCCGTTCGTGCTGGTGGCGGCGTTCGCGATCGGGGGCGACCCGTCCGGCCGCGGCAACGGCCGGATCACCCTGATGGACAGCGCCACCGCCTCCGGCGCCAACTTCGCCGCCACCGCGCTGTTCGTCTCCGCGGGCTTCCTTCTGGTGGTCCCGGTGGCGCTGTTCTGCGGCGACACGATCGCCTCGGAGGCGAGCTGGTCCTCGCTGCGCTATCTGCTGGCCGCGCCGGTGCCCCGGGCCCGGCTGCTGCTGAGCAAGCTCACCGTCGCGCTGGCGTTCAGCGCCGCCGCGATGCTGCTGCTGCCGCTGGTCGCACTGGGGGTGGGCACCGCCGCCTACGGCTGGGGGCCGCTGCAGCTGCCCACCGGCGGCGCGTTGCCGGCGGGGGAGGCGGCGGTGCGGCTGGCGGTCGTGGTCGGCTACATCTTCGTCAGTCAGCTGGTCACCGCGGCGCTCGCGTTCTGGCTGTCGACGGTGACCGACGCGCCGCTGGGCGCGGTCGGCGGCGCCGTCGGGCTGACCATCGTCGGCAACGTCCTCGACCAGGTCACCGCCCTGGGCGGCTGGCGCGACGCGCTGCCCGCCCACTGGCAGTACTCCTGGGCGGACGCCCTGCAGCCCCGGATGGAGTGGTCCGGGATGATCCAGGGCTCGGCGGTGTCGGTGTCGTATGCGCTGGTGCTGTGCGCGCTGGCGTTCCGGGGGTTCGCCCGCAAGGACGTGGTGTCGTGACGGCGGGGTGAGGGGCGGCCGGGCCGGGCGCGGGGGTGCCGCCATCCGGCGCGGCGGGGCCGGGCGTCGGGGCGCAACCATTCGGCGCGGCCGGGTGTCTGTGTGGGCACAGGTTCGACATGCCCGAAGTTCGAGGACATCCCATGCTCCGTACCGCTTCGCGTACCACCGCCGTCGCCGCGGCCTGTGCCGCGGCCCTCGGCCTGACCCTGCCCCTCGCCGCCTCCGGCCCGGCCGCCGCCCACCCGCGCACCGGCCCGGCCGCCGGCACCGTCCGCCCGGATGCCGGCGGTCGGCACACCGCCGCCGAGATCCACCGCTTCCTGTCCGCCTTCTACGGCCACCACGGGCCGAGCGACTCCTCCCGCGAGCACCAGGTCTCCGCCTACCTCAAGGACCGGGCCGCCCACACCGAGGGCTACGACCTGCTGCTGTGCGCCCAGAACGTCCCGCGGGAGATCACCGTCGGCAGGGTGACCACCGCCCAGTCCGCCGGGGTCGGCTGGGCGACGGTCACCACCGTGTGGGGCGGTGGGAGCCGCGACTCCTTCACCGCCTATGTGGGCCTGGACTCCCACCCGATCGAGCTGCAGGACGTCGACTGCGGCCGGTGATCCACGCGTCGCCACGTCCCGGGCCGGCCGCCGCGGTCAGGCGGTCGGCCCCTGCATGTGCGCGCTGACCCAGCGCATCGTGCCCTCGCCCAGGCCCCGCACGTACGTCGCCGCGCTGTGCGTGCCGCCGGGGACGATCTGCAGCCGGGTGCGCACCGGGCCGCGCCCGTACTGCGCGATGAACCGGTGGACCTTCGGCAGCACCGTGTGCTCCTGGGAGCCGTCCTGGAAGGCGAGGTAGACCGGCGGTCCGCCGCGGGCGATCAGCCGGCGGGCCAGCGCCTCGGGGTTGTTCTCCCGCTCCTCGCGGGCGTGGCCGTTCCACAGCGGTGAGTCGGGCACGATGTCCGGCCCGTTGGGGATCGCCACCTTGAAGGTGCCGGGGTTCTGCAGCACGTTCTTCAGCGCCGCGAACCCGCCCGAGGAGGACCCCATGATCGCCCAGGCGTCGCGGGTCTTGAGGGTGCGGAAGTTCTGCCGTACGAGGTCGGGCACGTCCTGGCTGAGCCAGGTGCCGATCTTGGGCCGGCCCGGTATGTCGCTGCCGTCGTAGTACTGCTTGTTGTCGGGGTTGAGCACCGGCATGACGACGATGAACGGCAGGCTGGTGCCGTCCTTGGACCACTGGGCGAGGTTCTCCTGCAGTTTGAGGTCGGAGCCGATCCAGTAGTTGACGGGGTAGCCGTAGGCGCCGGGCAGCGCCTCCATGACCGGGAAGCCCTTGTCGGCGTTGCGCTTGTCGTAGTACTCCGGCGGCGCCCACACCCACACCTTGCCGGTGAAGCCGGACTTCGGGCCGTGCAGGGTGGTCATGCCGATCGGGGTGTTCCGGCCGGCGCCGCCGACCCGCCTCTGCTCGGTGAAGGTGATCGGGCGGCTGGGCCACTGCACCAGCGAGTGCCTGCCCTTGGTGCTGGTGTGCAGCGCGGCGCCCGCCTTGGGGCCGTCGTCGAACCGTACGGGGGAGGCCGGCGGGGCGTCGGTGCCGCAGCCGGCCGTGGCGGCGAGCACGGTGAGGGTGATCATTGCGATCACCGGACGGAACAGGGCTGTGCGCACGGGGCCTTCTCCTTGCCGAACCTGCCGGGAGCCCTCCCGGCCGCCCGGGAGTCGTCCCGGACACCGGGCAAGAGGGGGCCGGGGCGGGTGCGGGTTTCCCCTCCGGGGTGTCGGGTTGCTCGCACCGCCCGCACCGGAATCCGGAAATCCCCTTGTGACCTGGGATGTTTTACGCGGGGCGGAGGGTGGTTTTGCCAGGATTTTCCCGGCGGGCGGTGGCCGGGACGCGCGCGGACGAGACCCCTCCCCGCCACTGCGGAACCGTCCTCCGTGGCCCGTATCCTGCCGCTATGACCTGGTCGAGTGCGCTGAAGGAAGCCGCCCGCTCCGGGCTGACCATCGAGCGGACCAAGCTCACCCCGCTGATCGCCGTCCGCGGCTCGGCCGGTGTCGCCATCGTCATCGGGCTGTGCCTGTGGCGGGGCGATCCGACCCTGGCGGTCTCCTCCGCCTTCGGCGCGTTCGCCTCCGGCATCGTCACCTTCCAGCGCAGCATGCGGCCGCGTCCGGTCCTCGCGCTCGCCGTCGCCGGCGCGCTGGCGGTCTCCACCTTCCTCGGCTACCTGGCCGCCGCCCATACCGCCTGGTTCGTCCTGCTGCTCGCCGGCTGGACGTTCCTGGCGGGGATGGCCTGGGCGATCGGCCCGGTCTCGGGGCTGGCCGGCACCCAGACCGTGGCGATCATGCTGGTCACCGTCACCCTGCCGACCACCGTCGGGGGCGCCCTGGTGCACGCCGCCCTGATCTTCTTCGGCGGTCTCGTCCAGGCCGCCCTCATCGTCGTCTTCCCGGTCCGCCCCTGGGGCACCCAGCGCGACGCGCTCGCCGACGCCCTGGCCGCCGAGGCGGACTACGCCCGCCGGCTGCGGCAGGACCCCGTCGCGGCCTTCGACCCGGCGCCCCTGATGGACGCCCGGCTCGCCTCCACCGTGACGCCGCGTCAGGCCAGGCGCCGCCCCGTCCAGCTGCACGGCCCCCGCGGCCTTGCCGAACGCGTCCGGCCGGTCCTGGCCTCGCTCGCCGATCCCGTCGTCGGCGCCCCCCTGGAGGGCCCCGAACGTGACCGCGCCCGCGACCTGCTGGGCGCCGCGGCCACCGTCCTGGACGCCGTCGCGCACGCCGTACGGCACGCCAAGCCCGTACGGCTGCCCCCCGAGGCGATGGCCACCCTCGAAGTCCCGGCGACCGGGCCGATGCTCAAGGGCGCCGCCCGCCGCTCCGCCTACCGCCTGATCTCCCTGCTCGCCGACGCCGTCGAGCTCACCGACGAGCCGGTCCAGGCCACCCGCCCCACCACCGAGGCAGAACGCGGGCAGGGTGGGCGGGAAGCAGGCAGCCGGGGTGGGCGGGAAGCAGGCAGCCAGGGCGGGCGGGAAGCGGGCAGTCATCTGCTGCGCCCCAGCGTCCCCAAGCTCGTACCGGTCGCGCTGCGCGCCCTGCGCCGCGAGGCCCGCTGGTCCTCGCACATCTTCCGGCACGCCCTGCGGGTCGCCGCGGTCGCCGCCGTAGGCTATCTGCTGGGCACCGCGCTGCCGTTCGGCCACGGCTACTGGGCGCCGCTGGCCTCCGTGATGGTGATGCGCCCCGACTTCGCCCAGACCTACTCCCGGGGCGTCGCCCGCTTCAGCGGCACCCTCGTCGGCGTCGCCGTCGCGGGCGCGCTGATGGCCCTGGCGCACCCGAGCGAGTACCTCAGCGCCGCACTCGCCGTGGTCTGCGTATGGCTGATGTATCTGCTGATGCGCACCGGCTTCTCGGTGACCTCGGCGTGCGTGGCCGCCTACGTCGTCTTCCTGCTCGGCATCGCCGGCGAGGGCTGGGAGCAGACCGTCCAGGAGCGCATCGTGCTCACCCTCGTCGGCGGACTGCTCGCGATGCTGTCGTACGCGCTGTTCCCCGCCTGGGAGACTCCCAGGCTGCGCGACCGCCTCGCCGAGTGGCTGGAGGCCAACGGGCGTTACGCGCTGGCGGTGTTCGAGACCTGTGCCCGGCCCGCCGGGCGCCGCCCGCGGCAGGTGCGCGAGGCCCTGCTGGACGCCCGCGCCGCCCGCGCGGCGTGGGAGGAGAGCGAGGCCCGGGCCGAGAAGGAGCCCGTACGCCATCGCGGACTGTCGCTCACGGCGGCGAAGGCGGCCAGCGCCGCGCTCGCCACGATGGGCCGGGTCACGATGATCGTGGAGGCCCACCTCCCCGACAAGGACGCCGAACCCTCCGCCGGCGCCGCCGCGTTCGCCGCCGAACTGCGCCCCGCCCTGGAGCGCGCCGCGCAGGCCGTACGCGAGGAGCGCGACCTGGACTGGAGCGCACCACGCACCGTGTGGGAGCGGTGGGACGCCGAGGACGAGAGCCAGGGCGTCGCGGTGCGCGCCGCCGATCTGCTGCTGGACGCCCTCGACGACCTGGCGGAGGCGCTGTCCCCGCCGTCGCGGGAAGGCGACCGGGCGACACCGGGAACCATCCCGGGCCCTCAGTAGTCTTATTAATTGCCCGCATTGAACCCCATTGGTGACCAATGGGGTCCTCTGCCGCGCACAGCCGCCCGTTCGACAAGCCCGATGACCGAGAAGCCGCCCGCCCGCCCCGCTCCTCACCGCCCGCCCCCGGGGGTGTGCCCCCGTCCCCCTACGTCGCCCTTCCCCCGTCCCCTCCTCCCCCCGTCCCCGTCGCGAGAGAGCACACGAACTCCCCATGGCGTCCAGCACTTCGTCCGGTACGTACGACATAGGCATCGACCTCGGCACCGCCAACACCCTGGTGTACGCCCGCGGCAAGGGCGTGGTGCTGAACGAGCCGTCCGTCGTCGCCGTCAACGCCTCCGGCGAGGTCATCGCCGTGGGCCTGGAGGCCAAGCGCACCATCGGCCGCACGCCCTCCGGGATCACCGCGATGCGCCCCCTGAGGGAAGGCGTGATCGCCGACTTCGACGCCGCCGAGCAGATGCTGCGCGCCCTGATGAAGAAGGCCCTGCCCAGCCGCCGCTTCTCCCGGCCCCGGGTGGTCATCTGCGTCCCGTCCGGCATCACGGGCGTCGAACGGCGCGCGGTCATCGACTCCGCCCGGGGTGCCGGTGCCCGCGAAGTGCACCTGATAGAGGAGCCGATGGCCGCGGCGATCGGCGCCGGCCTCCCGGTGGACGAGCCGGTCGGCTGCATGGTGGTGGACATCGGCGGCGGCACGACCGAAGTCGCCGTCGTCTCCATGGGCGGCCTGGTCACGGCGCAGTCCGTACGGGTGGCCGGGGACGCCTTGGACGCCGCGATCACCACCTACGTCAAGAAGAAGCACGCACTGGCCATCGGGGAGCGCACCGCCGAGGACATCAAGATCGCCATCGGCTCGGCGGCCTGGACGCCCGTCGACGTCGACGAGGACGGCGCACCGCAACGCCGCGCGTCGTACACCGTCCGCGGACGCGACCACGTCAGCGGCCTGCCCCGGATCCAGGAGATCACCGAGGAGGAGATCCGCGACGCGCTGGCCGAACCGGTCGACGCGATCGTCCAGGCCGTCCATCGCACCCTCGACGCCTGCCCCCCGGAGCTCTCCGGCGACATCATCGAGCACGGCATCGCGCTGACCGGCGGCGGCGCCCTGCTGCGCGGCCTGGACCAGCGGCTGCGCCAGGAGATGGGCGTCCCCGTGACGGTCGCCGACGAGCCCCTGGACTGCGTGGTCAACGGCACCGCCAAGTGCGTCGACGAATTCGCCACGCTGCACGGCCTGCTGACGGGGGCGAAGGAACAGCCCAGGAAGACGGTCCGGCTGTAGGGGCGGCGGGGCGCGAACAGACGGTGCCCCACGGAGCCGGTCCCGTGAAATGCGCCCCATGATCGCGGCGGACCGGTCAGGGTGGATCAGCAGCGCCGGTGAGAGCCCCGGCCACCCCCGCCCCCAAGGAGGACGCATGTCGCAGCCCGCCCAGCCGACGCCCACCCCACCTGTATCCCCGCTCCCGGACGCGGTGCACCGCTCGGTGGAGGTCCCCGGCGGCCGCATCCACCTGGTGGAGCAGGGCAGCGGCCCCCTCGTCCTGATGGTCCACGGCTTCCCCGAGTCCTGGTACTCCTGGCGCCACCAGCTTCCCGCGCTCGCCGCCGCCGGCTATCGGGCGGTCGCCATCGACGTCCGCGGCTACGGCCGCTCGTCGAAGCCCCGCGAGATCCCGGCCTACCGGATGCTGGCCCATGTGGCCGACAACGTCGGCGTGCTGCGCGCGCTCGGCGAGGAGACCGCGGTCGTCGTGGGCCACGACTGGGGCTCACCCATCGCCGCCCACACGGCGCTGCTCAGGCCCGACCTCTTCACCGCCGTGGCGCTGCTGAGCGTGCCGTACGCCCCGCGCGGCGCGATCCGGCCCACCGAAGCCTTCAGGATGCTCGGCGGCGCCGAGGAGTTCTACATCAACTACTTCCAGGAGCCCGGCCGGGCCGAGGCAGAGATCGAACCGGACGTCCGCGGCTGGCTCGCGGGCTTCTACGCCGGCCTCTCGGGCGAGGCCAAGTCCCCCTCCGATGGGGGCGTCTCGCCGCTCTTCTCGGTGCCCCCGGGCGGCAAGCTCTCCGACCGCTTCCCCGCCGACACCAACCCGTCCTCCTGGCTCACCGAGGCCGACCTCGACTTCTACGCCGCCGAGTTCGAGCGGACCGGCCTGACCGGCGGCCTCAACCGCTACCGCAACGTCGACCGGGACTGGGAGGACCTCGCCGCCTGGCAGGGCGCTCCGCTCACCCAGCCCGCCCTCTTCATCGGCGGCGAACTCGACGCCCCCACCAACTGGATGGCCGACGCCATCAAGGCCTTCCCCCGAACCCTCCCCGCCCTGTCCTCCTCCCACATCCTCGAAGGCTGCGGCCACTGGGTCCAGCAGGAACGCCCCGAGGAGGTCAACCACCTCCTGCTCGACTGGCTGCGCACCCTGCCCGCACCCGTCGGCGCACCGTAGGCCTCACCCCCTGCCCAGACAGACCTCCAGGCCGTCCATGATCCGCTCCAGGCCGAACTCCCGGGCCTGGTCAAGTGCGGCCCGGTCGCGCGTACCCGTTGCCTACCGACGCTTCTTCTTGCGATCGAGCCGGCGCTTGGCCTGCTTGCGTTGGCCCGCCAACAGACGCTGGGCGGCGAATCGCCTGCCCATGTCGGTCCATGTGCGGGCCAGAGTCTCCGTGGTGGCCAAGGTCTGTACGTGGTCCTCGCCGAGCGTGCGGCACAGGCGTTGGCGCGCGTCCTGAAGCAGCTCGGCCGCCTCCGGATACTGGCGTAGGCCGTGCAGGGCGATGGCGAGGTTGTGGGCGGTCTGCAGCGTGCTGGGGTGGTCCTCACCGAGGGTGCGCCGCTGTCGCCGGAGGGTGTCCTCGTACCTGCGACGGGCCTCCTCCCGCTTGCCGAGGTTGTTCAGGGCGAAGCCGAGGTTGTGGGCGGTCTGCAGGGTCTCCGGGTGGTCGTCGCCGAGGATGTGCTGCTGTCGCCGGAGGGTGTCCTCGTACATCCGACAGGCCTCTTCCCGCTTGCCGAGGTTGTTCAGGGCGGTGGCGAGGCTGTGGGTGGTCTGCAGGGTGGCCGGGTGGTCGTCGCCGAGGAGGAGCCGCTGTCGTCGGAGGGTGTCCTCGTGCATGCGACAGGCCTCCTCGTACCTGCCGTTGTTGCTCAGGGTCGAGGCGAGGCTGTGGGCGGATTCCAGGGAGTGGGGATGGTCCTCGCCGAGGATGTGCCGCTGTCGTCGGAGGATGTCCTCGAACATGGGGAGGGCCTCCTCGTGCCTGCCGAGGTTGTTCAGTGTGATGGCGAGACTGCGGGCGGATTCGAGGGTGTGGGGATGGTCCTCGCCGAGGATGCGCCGCTGTCGTCGGAGGATGTCCTCCTTCATGTGGAGGGCTCCCACGTGGTCCATCGCGTGATCCAGGGATACGGCGAGGTTGTGGGCGGATTGCAGGGTGTCGGGGTGGTCGTCACCGAGGACGCGTCGTCGACGTTGGAGGGTTTCCTCGTGCATCGGACGGGCCTCGGCGTACCTGCCGAGCCTCGATGTGGTGGCGGCCAGGTCGTTGGCCGAATGAAGGGTGTCGGGGTGGTCCTCACCGAGAACGCGTCGTCGACGGGCGAGGGTGTCTTCGGCGAAGGGCAGAGCCGCGGCGACCTCTCCCATATCGGCTGTCGCATGGGTGAAGTACTGCATACAGCTGAGGGTGTCGGGGTGGTCCGGCCCCAATTCGGCTGCCCACACCTCGCGTAGCGGTGAGGTGAGGCTCTGCGCGCTGCGTGACTGTCCGCTTCTGATGAGGAAGGAAGCCGCCTTGAGCAGGATCGGCCGTAGCTCGGGCCGGTTGGTGAGGACGACGTGATGCGCGATGAGGTGTGAGGTCAAAGAGGCCCAGGCGGGCCATGTCTCCGGTGCTTCCGGGTTGCCCGGATCGGTGCTGCTCAGGACAGCGGCGACATCGCTCTGGATCCGTTCCGCCTGCTCGGGGCCGGACTGGTCGCGGAGGACCGCCTGGGTGAGGCGATGGATCTGGAAGGTCTCGTGGTCCAGGCGGGCCAGTCCATAGCGACTGACAGGCTGCAGGGCGGCGTGCGGCCACATGAGATCGCCCGGATCACCGGGAATGGTGGAGAGCCGTGGGCGGGCGTTCTCCAGCCAGCTCGTGGGTATGGGATCGGGCCCGAAGAAGGCGCCGAGCCGTAACAGGGCCGCAGCCTCGGGGCATTCGTTCTCCAGGCCCGTGGTGGCGATGCCGACCGCGGCGGCCAGCGACGCCGGGTAGCCGGGGGCGTCGCCCTCTTTGAGAATCCGTGCGGTGCTCGTGCTCAGGAGTTGGCGGTAGCGGGAGAGGGTCATTCCGCTGCCGATGATGCCCACGGCCTGGGCGAGGGCCAACGGAAGGTCGCCGAGGTCCCCGGCGAGGAGGTCTGCCTCTTCGGCAGTGATGCCGGGAATGTGGGCCGCCAGGTACGAGACGGAGTCGGGGCGGCTGAAGACGTCCAAGCTGGCCTGGTGGGCGATGCCCCGCCAGTCGGGGTTGCGCGAGGTGATCACCACGTGGCCGGATCCCTCGGGGAGCCAGGGGGCGGTCTGACCAGGATCTTCGGCGTTGTCGAGGATGATGAGCCAGCGCTGTTCGGTGCGCAGGTGCTGGAGAAGGGCGCGGGCGTTGTGCTCGGATCCGGCGTCGGGTCTGGCGATGCCGAGACGGTCGGCCAGCTCGGTGTAGTGGACGGGCACCTGGTCGGCTTGTTCGGCGTCGATCCACCACACCACGTCGTACTGGCCGGCGAACCGGTGCGCGTACTCCAGCGCGATCTGGGTCTTGCCGATACCGCCCATGCCGTGCAGCGCACGCACGACGGCCTGCCGCCCGCTGAGCAGCCCGTCGCGGAGCTGCGCGATCTCCGCCTCACGACCGGAGAAGTCGGGGTTGCGGCGGCGCACGTTCCAGACGTCGGGCCGACCGGTGCTACTGGGCAGCCGGGGCTTCGTGCCGCTGGAGACCGCGGCCGGGTCCGTGGCCGGGGGCGTGCCGGGAAACGGCGGGGGGCTGGTGGGACGGGCCCCGCCGTTGACGGCCTCCCGCAGGGTGGTGAGGGCCGCGGTCTCGTCCAGGCCGTGGAGGTCCTTGCGGAGCTTCGCGGCCAGGAGAGGGGGGACATCGGCGGTGGCGATGGGTTCGAGGGCGAGCGGGACGATGCGGTCCCTTCGGGCCACCGTGGCGGTCCACTCCTCCCGCGTCCATCGCTCAGGGTCGAAGTACGACTTGGAGAACAGGGCCACGACGGCGTCGGCCCGTTCGAGGGCGCGATCCATGTGGTGCACGAAATCGTCTCCGGCGCGCCATTCCCATACGTCGAGGACGACTTGGTGACCGGCCTGTTGGAGATGCCAGCCGACCCACTCGGCCCAGGGGCGGTCCGGACCCGCGTAGCTGATGAAGAACTGCTGCGTGGTGTCGGTCATCGAGGCCCCCCGAGTCACCATGTGCTTGTCGTGTCGCGGCAATCATCCCGCGTCCGACGTGCGCGACGCAGGAGAATGTGAAGGCCGCCACCGCCCGGCCGACACCCCGCGCCGGAGGCCCGGAAAGCCCACCTGAACAGCAAAAAGACCCTCCCCGAAGGAAGGGTCTCGCCTGGCGCCCCCGGCAGGACTCGAACCTGCGGCCAAGTGCTTAGAAGGCACCTGCTCTATCCACTGAGCTACGGGGGCCGGTGTGGGCGTGGATCACGGACCGCGGACAAGGATAGAGGTCCGGGTGCCTCGTCCCGGTTGCTTCACCTCCGTGGCACGTTGTGGAGGTTCGGTGAAGCGGTCCCGATAATCGCAGGCAGGTACGAATCCTGCACCGCTTTTGACGTCTCGTGCGTCGGGTGTTGTGCACTCGTTATGCCTGCGTCTCGCTTGTCGCGATCGTCCCATGCGTCACTCGTCCCGTTCTGTGGGGGTTCTTGCGGCGCGCACGAGGGGTTATACGCTTCAAAAACCCAACGAAATTGGGCATTCTGCACATGTGGCGACCTTGGACGTACGACCCCGGCTGATCGACGCACTGTCCGTTCTGCGCGACCGCGTCGATGCCGCACGCTTTCCGCTGCCACTCAGGGGCGCGGCCCGTGCCCGGCGAAACCGGGACGAGCTGCTCGCCCAGCTCGACGACTATGTGATTCCCCGCTTGCACGCACCTCAGGCCCCGCTGCTCGCGGTGATCGGGGGATCGACCGGGGCGGGCAAGTCCACGCTGGTCAATTCGCTGGTGGGGCGGCGGGTCTCGGAGGCCGGGGTGCTGCGTCCGACGACCCGTACGCCGGTGCTGGTCTGCCATCCGGACGACGTCCACTGGTTCGCCGGGCCCCGGGTGCTGCCGCAGCTCACCCGGGTGTGGGTGCCCGAGCAGGACGACGGCGGTGAGGGCGAGTACGAGAGGGAGGGGGGTGGGGCGACGGGTGCGTACGGGGGGTACGGCGGTACGGGGGAGGAAGAGGAGAAGGGGAACGGGGGCGGGCGGGGAGCGGCGGGGGAGGCCGGGGCGCTGACGGTGCGGATCGAGGCGGACGCGGCGGTGCCCAGCGGAGTGGCGCTGCTGGACGCGCCCGACATCGATTCGCTGGTCGCGCGCAACCGGGAGCTGGCCGCCGAGCTGATCTGTGCGGCGGACGTGTGGGTGCTGGTCACCACGGCCGCCCGTTATGCGGACGCGGTGCCCTGGCATCTGCTCCGTACGGCCAAGGAGTACGACGTCACGCTGGTGACCGTGCTGGACCGGGTGCCGCATCAGATCGCCACCGACATCTCCGGGCGGTACGCGGAACTGCTGCAGCGCGCCGGGCTCGGCCAGGTGCCGCGCTTCACCATTCCCGAGCTGCCCGAGTCGGCGGGCGGCGGCAGCGGACTGCTGCCGGCCACGGCCGTCGCGGCGCTGCGGGAGTGGCTGGAGCGGCACGCCCAGGACCCCGTGGCCCGTGTCGCCGCCGCGGAACGTACCGCCGCGGGTGTGATCACCTCGTTGGGCAGCCGGTTGCCGGCGCTGGCCGGGGCCGCCGCCGCCCAGCACGCCGCGGCGCTGAGGCTGACCGGACGGGTCGAAGAGGCGTACGAGCGGGCCGCGATGCGGGTACGGCGGGAGATCGCGGCCGGTGAGGTGCTGGCCGGGGACGCGCGTGCCCACTGGCGTGACCACGGGCTCGGCGGCCGGCCGGACGAGCTGCTCGACGCGCTGACCCATGGGCTCGCCTCGCTGCTGACCTGCGCCGTCGAGGAGGCCGACGAGCGGGCCGCGGACGCCTGGCGGCGCGATCCCGCGGCGGCGGAGGTCTCGCTGACGGCGGCCGCGGGCGCGGCGGGCGCGGCCGGGCGCCTGGGGGTGGTCGTCCGTCGCTGGCGGCGGTGCTTGGAGGAGCTGGCGGAGGAGGAGACCCGTGAGGCGCGCGGCGGCCAGGCCGGCGACCGGGTCGGCTCGGTGGAACCGGAGGAATCGGCGGCCCTGCTGGCCGCCGAGCTGCTGGGCGGGCGGCGCGCCCGTACGGCGGGCGAGAACCTCGCCGACCTGTTGGGGGCGCAGGCCGCGCTGCGGCTCTGCGAGCGGGGCAGGCGGCTGCTGACCACCTATCTGGAGCGTGCGCTGGACGGTGAGCGCGAGCGGCGGCTGGCGCCGCTGGACCGGCTGACGGTCCCGCCGGAACAGCAGGCCGAGCTGATCGCCGCGGTGTCCGTATTGCAGCGGGAGCGGCAGAGGGGGACGAGGAGGCGGGGGGAGCCGGAGAAGCGGCGGGAGCGGGAGGAGATGGCGGTGGGTGCGGTGCCCGGGGGCGGGCTGGGGCTTCAGATGGCGAAGGAGGAGGTGTCGGGGTGAGCGGATCGACGGTGACGGGGCCGGGAGCGGGGATCGGCCGGGCGGCCGGGGAACGGGAGAGCGGCAAGGACGGGACCGGGGAGGAGGAGACGGGGGAGCGGGCGGGTGAGGTGAGGGCGGACGGAGACGAGGCGCGAGAGGAGGATGTGAGAGGTGAGGCGGCTGGTGGGGTGGGGCCGGCGGGGGGAGCAGAGGGGCGGGCGTGGGATGACGGGTTGATCGCGCGGCGGGTGCGGGACGGGGGAGTGCCCAGGCCGGGCGTGCGGCGGGGCGGGGACGAGGCCGGGGCGGAGCCGTCGACCGACGGGCCCGCACCGGGTGGTGCGGCGGGGGGTGCGGAAGTGGGTGGTGAGTCATGCGTCGAGACGCAGGACGCATCGGGTGGCGTATCGGGCGCCGCATCGTGTGGCGCGCCGCGGGCCGGGGCGCGCGTCGGGTCCCGCGCGCGCTCGCGCACCGTCTCGCCCGCCGATGGACGCGGCGGGCACGGCACGGGTTCGCCCGCCGGCTCGTGCATCGATGGGGGCGTCGGGCCAGGCGGCGTTCGTACCGCCTCGCGTGGGGTTTCGCATGGGTCTTCGCCCGCCGGGTCGCGTACCCCGTCATACGTCGGCGCGCACGCCGGTTCGGGCGCCGGAGCATGCGCCGAGTCGGCGTCGCATGACACGGCGTGCGACGCGTCGTGGGGCCCTTCGCCCGGGGAGGGCGGGGGCGGCTACCGCTGGGTCGCCGATGGGGGGCCGCGGGCCGCCGCGGGCGGGTTGCGGGGGCGGCTGGAGGCGTTGCGGGAGTTGATCGCGCTGTCGCGGACGCGGCTGGACGGGCGGACGCTGGAGGCGGCGGGCCGGGTGCTGGAGGTGGCCGACGAGCGGTATCGGCTCTCCGGTGAGCACACCGTCGTCGCCCTCGCCGGGGCCACCGGCAGCGGCAAGTCGTCGCTGTTCAACGCGCTGGCCGGAGCGCACCGTTCGCAGGTCGGTCCGCGGCGGCCGACGACCGCCGACCCGGTGGCCTGTGTGTGGCCGGGCGGCATGCCGGGCGCGGAGGGGCTGCTGCACCGGCTGGGCGTGCCCGCGCACCGTCGGCACGCCCCCGCGGACGGCAGCGCCGGGCTGGGCGGACTCATCCTGATCGATCTGCCCGACCACGACTCCTCGGCCACCGAGCACCGTGCCCAGGTGGACCGGATGCTGGAGCTGGTGGACGCGGTGATCTGGGTGGTGGACCCGGAGAAGTACGCGGACGCGGTGCTGCACGAGCGGTATCTGCGGCCGCTGGCGGGCTACGCCGAGGTGATGTTCGTCGTCCTCAACCAGGTGGACCGGCTGCCGGGGGACGCCGCGGACCAGGTGGTGGACGACCTGCGCCGGCTGCTGGACGAGGACGGACTCGCGCTCGGCGAGCACGGGGAGCCCGGGGCGGCGGTGCTCACCCTGTCCGCCGCGACCGGCCAGGGCGTGGGGGAACTACGGGAGGCGCTCGCGCAGTTCGTCGCGGAACGGGGGGCGGCGGACCGGCGGCTGGCGGCCGACGTCGATGCGGCGGCCGAGCGGTTGCGGTCGGTGTACGTGGCGCGCAGCCGGGTCGGGCTGACGGAGCGGGCCCGGGAGGAGTTCGACGACCGGGTGGCCGAGGCGGTGGGGGCGGTGGCCACCGGGCGCGCGGCGGAACGCGATTGGCTGCGCCACGCGGAGCGGGCGTGCGGCTCGCCGTGGGCGCGGATGCGGGGCCGGCGGGGCAGGAGCCGGGGCGCCAAGGCGGTGATCGGCCTCGGGGCGGCGGGCGGTGCCGGTGAGGCGGCGGGAGACGGCCGGGCGGCGGCGCGGCCCGTGGTGGAGCAGGCCGTACGGGCCGTTGCCGGTGAGGCGGCGCACGGGTTGCCGGCGCCGTGGGCGCAGGCGGTCCGCGAGGCCGCGGAACGGGGCGCGTACGGCCTGCCGGAGGCGCTGGACAAGGTGGCCGCCGACGCCGAGGAGTCGCTGCGGGCCGGGCCGGTGGTGAAGCCGCGCTGGTGGACGGTGGCCGCCACGTTGCAGGGGATGCTGTCCGTGCTCCAAGTCGTCGGGGTGTTGTGGCTGTTGGGTGCGCTCACCGGCGTGGTCGGCGCGACGGCCTGGCTCTTCGGGCTGCTGCTCGCGGTCATCGGCTCGGTGGGCGGACCGGCCCTGCTGTGGCTGTGCAAGGTGGTGGCGCGCGGTCCCGCCAGGCGTTACGGGCAGGACGCCGAGCGGCGGTTGCGCGGTGCGGCGGCCGGGTGCGGGCGGGCCCGGGTGCTGGAGCCGGTCGCCGCCGAGCTGCTGCGCTATCGGGAGGTGCGCGAGCAGTACGCGGTGGCGTCGGGCGTGTGACTCCCCTTGACGGGTGGCCGAGTTGTCCACACTCGGCCGCCTGTCCACAGGCCGCCGCGGGCCGTGCCGGATGCGTGCAGCATGAGGGCAACGCAGCGCACGCGGCACAGGGCGAGCGCGCAGGACGCGGGGGAGGCGTGTTCCGTGAACGACACGATGGTGACGCTGGTGGGCAACGCCGCGACGGCGGTGGAGCACCGGCAGACGACGGCGGGCGTGACGGTGGCGAGGTTCCGGCTGGCGGCGACGTCCCGGCGCTGGGACAAGGCGCAGGAGCGTTGGACGGACGGGGAGACGAGTTTCTACACGGTCCGGTCGTGGCGTGCGCTGGCGGACAACGTCGCCGCGTCGGTGGCGGTGGGCGAACCACTCGTGGTCCAGGGACGGTTGCGGCTGCGCGAGGGGGAGCAGTCCGCCGAGCGGGGTGGGCAGCGCTGGTTCTCGGCCGAGGTCGACGCCGTGGCGATCGGTCACGATCTCGCGCGCGGCACCGCGGCGTTCCGCAGGGTCCTGCGCGCGGCGCGTACGGAAGGGGACCTCGCGCCGCGGAGCACACCACCGCCGCAGTCGGAGGAGCAGGCGCGGCCGCACCCGCACCCGCGGTCCGAGTCACCTGAGCAGCCCCAGCCCCAGCCGAAGCCGAAGCCGCGCCCTCCGGCCCCGCGCCAACCACACCCGCAGGCAACCCCGTTGTCCGTCGGCGCCGCATCGACCCCCGGGGATACGGGCAATTCGCCGCAGACGGCGTCAGTGCCCTGAAAGGGGTCAGGGATTTGTCGATAATGCCAGGTCAGGATGCTTGATGTCGGTAACGATTGCGATTCGGATCGCTTATGAGATGCCATTAGTGGGGACCCTGATGCGCCCGCTCCATAAGATCCGACACGTACTCACGGGGGCTCACGGGGGCTGACGTTCGGCTGCTGAGTTCTTTGCGATCTTTTCGGCGAGGCATCTTCCCCACTCGACCGCCTCGCCCAGAGGGGAAATTCATGCTTTCGATGAAGGGGCGGGGCGCAGCCCGCCTTGCCGCCGCGGTCGTGGCCTCGGGCCTGGTCGCGGCCGGTGCGATAGCCACCGCGGGCACTGCCGCGGCGGACGAGACGACCCCCGCGCACGGAGGTGCCACCGCCACGCTCGGTGGTCTGAAGACCTTCGACCAGGCGGTCGTGCACAACGAGGGTGGGGACCAGCGCGTCGGCGCCGGGCTCTTCGAGATGTCGGTCGACAACGGCGGCACCCTCCAGACGTACTGCATCGACATCCACAACCCGACGCAGCAGCAGGCGAAGTACCAGGAAGTGCCCTGGAGCGCCTCGTCGCTGCACAACAACGGGGACGCCGGCAAGATCCGCTGGATCCTGCAGAACTCCTACCCGCAGGTGAACGACCTGGCCGCGCTCGCCGCCAAGGCCGGTGCCGGGAACCTCACCGAGAAGACCGCCGCGGCCGGCACCCAGGTCGCGATCTGGCGCTTCTCCGACCACGCCAAGGTGGACGCGGTCGACCCGGCGGCCGAGAAGCTCGCCGACTTCCTGGAGAAGAACGCGCAGAACGTCGCCGAGCCCAAGGCCTCGCTGACGCTGGACCCGCCGGCCGTCTCCGGCAAGTCCGGCAGCAAGCTCGGCCCGGTCACCGTGCACACCAACGCCGACAGCGTCACGATCTCCCCGGCCGCCGACGTGCCGGCCGGCGTCAAGGTCGTGGGCAAGGACGGCAAGCCGGTCACCAGCGCCACCGACGGCACCCAGCTCTTCTTCGACGTGCCCAAGGGCGCCGCGGACGGCAGCACCTCGCTGAGCGCGCAGGCCGCCACCAAGGTCCCGGTCGGCCGGGCCTTCACCGGCATCGGTGAGCACGCCAAGAGCCAGACCCAGATCCTGGCCGGCTCCAGCGAGTCCACGGTCTCCGCGGCCGCCACGGTCTCCTGGAAGAAGCAGGGCGCCATCCCGGCGATCACCGCCGAGAAGAACTGCTCCAAGGGCGGCGTCGACGTCACGGCGACCAACAAGGGCGACGAGGCCTTCGGCTTCCAGCTGTCCGGCAAGCAGTACGAGGTCGCCCCGGGCAAGTCGCAGACCGTGACCGTCCCGGTGGCCGAGGACCAGCCGTACGAGATCACGATCAAGGGTGCGGGCGGCTTCAAGAAGACCTTCACCGGTGTTCTGGACTGCAAGACCGCCGGTAGCGGCGGCGGCAAGCCCTCCCCCCAGCCCAGCCCGGCCTCGGTCGGCGGCAGCAGCACCGGTGGCGGCCACGGCGACCTCGCCGAGACCGGCTCCAGCAATGCCACGCCGATGATCGCGGGCATCGCGGTCGTCCTGGTCGTGGTCGGCGGCGCCGCGGTGTTCTTCCTCCGTAAGAAGAAGACCGGCACCCCCGCCCAGTAACAATCGGCGACCGTCCGGTGACCGGGCGGTGGTCGAGGAACATCCCGTGGCCCCGGAGCGTTGTACTGCTCCGGGGCCACGGGCGTCCGCCCGTCGGAACCCGTTTCCTTCCTGGGATGGACGTACGGCAAGATGGGGTGTATCTGCCCTCCCTCGGCCATGTCCTACGAAGGCCCCGGGCGGTGCCGCTCACAGACCCTTTTCGATCCAATCTGCCGGACGGTTTCTCTTGGCTGAGTACATCTACACGATGCGCAAAGCGCGCAAGGCGCACGGCGACAAGGTCATCCTTGATGACGTGACGCTGAGCTTCCTGCCGGGCGCGAAGATCGGTGTCGTGGGTCCCAACGGCGCCGGTAAGTCCACGGTGCTGAAGATCATGGCCGGTCTCGAGCAGCCGTCGAACGGTGACGCCTTCCTCTCCCCCGGCTACACCGTGGGCATGCTCCTGCAGGAGCCGCCGCTGGACGAGTCGAAGACCGTGCTGCAGAACGTCCAGGACGGCGCCGCCGAGATCATGGGCAAGCTGCACCGCTTCAACGAGGTCGCCGAGCTGATGGCGACCGACTACTCCGACGCGCTGATGGAGGAGATGGGCAAGCTCCAGGAGGACCTCGACCACGCAGGCGCGTGGGACCTGGACACCCAGCTGGAGCAGGCGATGGACGCGCTGGGCTGCCCGCCCGGCGACTGGGCGGTCACCAACCTCTCCGGTGGTGAGCGCCGCCGGGTCGCGCTGTGCAAGCTGCTGCTGGAGGCCCCCGACCTGCTGCTGCTCGACGAGCCCACCAACCACCTGGACGCCGAGTCCGTGCAGTGGCTGGAGCAGCACCTGGCCAAGTACCCCGGCACCGTCGTCGCCGTCACCCACGACCGGTACTTCCTCGACAACGTCGCCGGCTGGATCCTGGAGCTCGACCGCGGCCGCGCCATCGGCTACGAGGGCAACTACTCCACGTACCTGGAGACCAAGCAGACCCGTCTGAAGGTCGAGGGCCAGAAGGACGCCAAGCGTGCCAAGCGCCTGAAGGAAGAGCTGGAGTGGGTGCGCTCCAACGCCAAGGGGCGGCAGGCCAAGTCCAAGGCGCGTCTGGCGCGTTACGAGGAGATGGCGGCCGAGGCCGACAAGATGCGGAAGCTGGACTTCGAGGAGATCCAGATCCCGCCGGGCCCGCGCCTGGGCAACGTCGTCGTCGAGGTGGAGAAGCTCAACAAGGCCTTCGGCGAGAAGGTCCTGATCGACGACCTGAGCTTCACGCTGCCGCGCAACGGCATCGTCGGCATCATCGGCCCGAACGGCGCCGGCAAGACCACGCTGTTCAAGATGATCCAGGGCCTGGAGACCCCGGACTCCGGCGACATCAAGGTCGGCGACACCGTCAAGATCTCCTACGTCGACCAGAGCCGCGAGAACATCGACCCCAAGAAGACCCTGTGGGCCGTGGTCTCCGACGAGCTGGACTACATCAACGTCGGCCAGGTCGAGATGCCCTCGCGGGCGTATGTCTCCGCGTTCGGCTTCAAGGGCCCGGACCAGCAGAAGCCGGCCGGGGTGCTCTCCGGTGGTGAGCGCAACCGCCTGAACCTGGCGCTCACCCTCAAGCAGGGCGGCAACCTGCTCCTCCTCGACGAGCCGACCAACGACCTCGATGTCGAGACGCTCTCCTCGCTGGAGAACGCGCTGCTGGAGTTCCCGGGCTGCGCCGTGGTCGTCTCCCACGACCGCTGGTTCCTCGACCGCGTCGCCACCCACATCCTGGCGTACGAGGGCGACTCCAAGTGGTTCTGGTTCGAGGGCAACTTCGAGTCGTACGAGAAGAACAAGATCGAGCGGCTCGGCGCGGATGCCGCCCGCCCGCACCGCGCCACGTACAAGAAGCTGACCCGGGGCTGACCGTCGTGCGTCACCTCTACTCCTGCCCCCTGCGCTGGTCGGACATGGACGCGTTCGGCCACGTCAACAACGTGGTCTTCGTCCGCTACCTCGAAGAGGCGCGGATCGACTTCATGCGCCGGCTGGCGCCGGGGGGCGGCAGCCCGTCGTTCAAGGGCGGCTCGGTCGTCGCCCGGCACGAGATCGACTATCTGCGGCCGCTGGTGCACCGGCACTCCCCGGTGACCGTCGAGTTGTGGGTGACGAGGATCAGCGCCGCGTCGCTGACGGTCGGCTACGAGGTCAAGGACGAGGACGCGCTCTATGCGCGGGCCGCGACCGTCGTCGTCCCGTTCGACTTCGCCGAGGGCCGTCCGCGGCGCCTCAGCGCGGAGGAGAAGGGCATCCTCAAGGAGTATCTGGACGACGCATCGCGTCAGGAGGGAACCGTCGCGGTATGACGGCGCTGCATCTGGCCGATGCCGGGGAGGCGGCGGACCTCGCCGCCTTCCTCGCCCGGCTGATCCACTACGACCGCGCCGCGGCGGTACGGCTCCAGGCCGGCGGCGGGGTGCTCGCCGTCTTCGGCCGCCCGCCGTCCTTCGAGGTGCTGGCGATCCGCACCGCCCGGCTCGCCGGGGACGCCGGCCTGGACACCACCGTCTCGGCGGGTGAACTCCTCGAAGGCATCGAGCAGTCGGCGGGGACGCTGACCGTGCCCGCCGCCGTCACGGGCCCGCCGTGGACCGGGCTGCTGCCGCCGCGCGGTGGCTGGCAGCGGGTGCCGGGACTGCCGGCGCCCGAGGCGCTGGTGCGCGCGGTGGCCGCCGCGGTCGCCGAGTTCCGGGCCCGTGACGAGGCGCTGCCGCCGCAGCACCGCACCCGCGCCGAACGCGACCGCATCGGCCGGGAGATCTGGTCGCGCACCCTCGGCGACACCCACCTCCCGCTGCGTGCCGCGCATGCCGCCCAGTCGCTGGGCTTTCTGCGACCGGCGCGGGCCGGGGCGCTGGCCGGCGGCCCCACCACCACCGGCGCGCAGGACGAGCGATCCGGGGTGCAGCCGCTGAGCCTGCTCTCCGCCGGCGGCTGGTTGCGGCTGAGCACCCCGTACGGCTCGATCGCCGTACGGACCGGGGGACCGGCCGGGCTCACGGGCCTGTCGGGGCTCACGGTCACGCCGGTCTGAGGCCGGACTCGTCCCCGGGCCCCTCCCCGGAACCCTCCTGCGCCCGTCCCTCATCGGCCGGCCGGTCCGGCCACACCCCGATGTGGTCGCTCTCCAGCTCCAGCAGGACGCGGTGCTCCATGCCCAGGCTGCCTATGTACTCGGCCGGCAGCTGGAGGCGGCCCGCGCGGTCGAGCATCGCGTATTCGCGGGCGACCAGGGACTCCCGGCCCGTCGCGGCGTCCCGTTCGGTGCGCCGCAGCACCTCGGAGGACGTACGGCCGTCGCGGATCGCGACCGTGCGCCGCACCTCGCTCGCCACCGCCTGGTCGTGGGTGACGATCACGATCGTGGTGCCCAGCTCCTCGTTGGCGGTGCGGAAGGCCGTGAAGACCTGCTCGGCGGTGTGCGAGTCCAGCTCGCCGGTCGGCTCGTCGGCCAGCAGTACCGACGGGGTGTTGGCCAGCGCCACCGCGATGGCGGTGCGCTGCTGCTCACCGCCGGAGAGCTGGTGCGGGCGGCGGTCCCGGCAGTGGTCCAGGGAGAGCATCGACAGCAGCTGCTCGGCGGCCTTCGTACGGGCCGCCCGGCGCCGGCCACCGCTCAGCTGCATCGGCAGCGTGACGTTCTGCAGCGTGGTGAGGTACGGCAGGAGGTTGCGGGCGGTCTGCTGCCAGACGAAGCCGACGACCTCGCGGCGGTAGCCCAGCCGGGCCCGGGCGTCCATCGTCAGCAGATCGCGGCCGGCGACCCTGGCGGCGCCGGCGGTCGGCACGTCCAGACCGGCCAGGATGTTCATGAGCGTGGACTTGCCGCTGCCGGACGTGCCCACCAGCGCCATCAACTCGCCCTCGGCGACCAGCAGATCGAGCCCCTGCAGGGCCTGCACCTCGACGCCGTCGGTGGTGAAGACCCGTACCAGCCGGTCGCAGGCGATCAGTGCGTCGTGCCCGTAGGCGGGGCGTCGGCGCCGGGCGGCCGCGCGCCGCTCCAGCTCGGCGAGGCTCGCGGGCCCGGCGGGCGCCCCGGCGCCGGCCGCCGCCGTGGAGGCGCCCTCGCCGTGGTCGGACGGTGTGGTCATCCCAGATCCTCCGTTCTCCACTCGGTGCGCCCGCGTCGCCGTTCGCTCAGCCAGGCCTGGACCAGTGCCACCGCCAGCGCCAGCGCGACCACGCCCGCCGACGGCAGCAGCAGCGACGCGGGATCGGACCGCAGCCGTACGGTGTCCGGCGCGTCCCCCGCGGCCCCGGCCAGGGCGAGCGCGGTGAGGTCCATACCGGGCCGCAGCAACCGGATCGTGACGGCGCCGGCCAGCGCGCCGCCGAGCGCCGCCAGCAGCGCCGGTGGCAGCGCTTCGAGGACCATCAGGCGCCGTCCCTGAGCCGGTGTCAGGCCCATCGCGCGCAGCCGGGACAGCAGATGGGCCTGCTGCGGGGCGGCCTGGAGGCGCGCCAGGAGCAGGGCCAGCAGCGCGAGTCCGGCGCCGGCCGCGACGGCGGCGGTGTACAGGCGCTGTGCGCCCTGTTGGAGGGGCGGATCGGCGAGCCGCGCGCGTTCGGTGGAGCGCAGCACCAGCCGGGCGGTCGACGACGCCGGGGTGTGCGCGCGGACGGTGCGGCGCAGCGCCTCGGTGTCCAGCCGGCGGCCGGACAGCAGCAGGACGGCGGGGCCGTTGGCGGGTTCGGCGTAGGTGTCCGGGTGGCGGCGCGCCACGCTCTCCGCGTTGATCAGGACGAAGTCGCCGCCGGGCTGGGCCGGGGTGTCGGCGCGTACCGCGGTGGGGCGGACGACGAGTTGCCCGAAGTCCGGCTGCAGCGCCATCGGGGCGTGCCCGAACCGGGCCAGGACGCGGGGGGAGACGATCGCCGGCAGTGGCCGGTCGCCGCCGGGGTCGGCCAGCTCCCGGGCGGGGAAGGCGCCCAGTCCGGTGGCGCGGGCGAGCCGGGAGTAGGCCTCGGCGTCGGCGATGACCAGGTAGAGGGGCGGACCACCGTCGTCGGCGGCCTGGACGGCGATCCGTATCGCCACCGCGTGCTCGACGCCCGGCACCTTGGCGACGGCGCGCTGGAGGTCCCGGGGGAGGGGCCGGTCGTCGACGATGCGGACGTCGGCGCCGACCGCGGTCAGCGCCGCGTGGTCGCGGGCCGCGTCGATCCCCGCGAGCACCGAGCCGCCGAAGGACGCGGTGGTCAGCGCCACCAGGAGCGCGAGCAGGGGCAGTCCGGCGGCGGCCGGCGCGCGGCCCGCGCGGGCCAGCGCGAGAAAGCCGATCAGCCCCGAGCCGCGGGCGGCGGGGCGGGCGGCCAGCCGCAGCGGGAGCGGACAGAGCCGCATCAGCAGCAGCGCGGTGATCACGCCGACGAGCACCGGGGCGGCGCTGACCAGGACGTCCACCCCGCCGCCGGCCGTCGTGCCGCGGCGGCGCAGCGCCACCACCGCGCCGGCCGCCAATGCCAGCACGGTCAGTTCGGCGACCGTACGGCGCCGGGAGGGGCGGGCGTGCGCCAGGTCGGCGCGTTCGGCGGGGCGCGGGCGCCGGTGGGCGGCGGCGGCCCGCAGCGGCAGGGCGAGCGTGCCCAGCAGACCGGCCCCGGCCGCCGCCGCCAGCGAGGGCCAGACGCGCTCGCCGGGCAGCAGCGCCAGCGCCAGCGCTCCGCCGGCCGCCGCCGCGGGCAGCGCCACCACGGCGGTCTCCGCCGCCAGTTGCCCGGTCAGCGACGCCAGAGAGGCGCCGCGGGCCCGCAGCAGCGCCAGCTCCGGCCGCCGCCGGGCCGCCGTCAGCGCACCGGACATCAGCAGGACCACGCAGGCGACGGTGCCGATCCCGGCCGCGGCCACCGCGATGACCGGTGCGATCGCCGCCCGCGACCGGGCATGGCCGTCCAGCAGGCCGTCCACCGCGCTGTCGACCAGCGCACCGCCGCCCGCCACCGCGCGCAGCCGGGTGAGCGCCGCGCCGTGTTCGAGGGAGAGCAGCCGGGCGTGCAGCAGCGGGGCCTCCTGGGAGGTCAGCGTGCGCGCGTCGACCGGGTAGCGCCAGAACTTCTCCGGGGCGCCCTGGGTGGACAGCAGCGCCGGGCCGTCCTGGGGCGCCAGCAGCAGACCGGCGTGCCAGAACTTCTTCGGCGGCGGCCCCATGGTCGTGTCCCTGCGGGCGGCGGTCAGCACCGGGTCCACGGCCCAGTACGCGCCGTCCGGGGCACGCGGGGTGAACAGACCCGAGATCCGTAGGGTCAGGTCGTCCAGATGCAGTTCGCTGCCGACGCGCAGGGCCAGCGTCCGCGCGGTGGCGACGGTCACCGCCGCCTCCAGGGTGCGCGCTCCGGGGGCCGCGCCCCGCGGCAGCCGGCCCTTGGTGAGCGTGGCGTGCCGGGCGAGGCCGGAGGCCGCCCGGAGCGACAGGACGGGGTCGACGCCGTTCGGCCGGGGCAGCCGGGGATCGTGGGCGGCCAGCGGCTTGGTGGTGCGGACACCGTGGACCGCCTCGCCCGCCGTGATCCGCAGCGGGGCGGCGAACTGCCGCTGGATCGCCCGGTCCTGGCGATCGACCTCGTCGGCGGCGAGGGCGGCCACCGGGTCGGTGCCGGGCACGTCGGCGGGCGAGACGGAGATCTCCACCGTCCGGTCGACGGGCGGCGCCGAGCCGATCGCATGGCGCACCCCGCGCGTCTCGTACGCCTCGACCCCGCGCGGGAACGCGGCCGCCAGGAACGCCGTCACCAGCACCAGCGCCCCCAGCGCCGTCGCCGCCGCGCGCGAGGTCCGCAGTCGGACGCGCAGCCAGGCCGTCCAGGTGAGCGCGTTCACCGGCCCTCACCCACCGGCCGCCGCGTCCCCGTCGCCGTCCCCGTCGCCGTCCTCGTCCTCATCATGGTGCTCCTTGGCCGCGCAGGGCCCGTACCGGGTCGCCGCGGCGCAGTCCGAGGGCCGCGACGATCAGCAGCGGCACCGCGGCGACCGCCGCCAGCAGCGCGACCACCTGACCGGCCGGCAACTCCACCACGACCGGCGGCACCGGACGGCCCGCCTCTTGGGTCAGCACGATCAGCGGGACCACCGCCCGGGTGAGCACTGTCCCCAGCGCCACGCCGACGGCCAGCGCCAGCGCGATCAGCACGCCCTGCTCGGCGGCGATCATCCGGGCCAGCTGCGGGCGCGGCGCGCCCAGGGCCCGCAACACGGCGAACTCCCCGGCCCGTTCGCGGACCGACCCGGCGGCGCCGACCGCGAAGCCGACCGCCGCCAGCGCCACCGCGACCACCGCCGCGGCCGTCAGCGCCGTCTGCGGACCGAGCCCCAGCGGATCGTCGTGCAGCTGCCGGGCGATCTCGTCCCGGACCAGGACCTGGCCCGGATCGATGTCCGGGCGGGCCCGCAGCGCGCTCGCGGCCTTGGCCGCCGCACCCGGCTCAGGGCGCAGCCACCACTCGGCCGCGGTCAGCGGCGCGGCGCCGCGATCGGCCAGCGCCTCGTTGACGGCGCCGAAGTCCACCAGCAGCCCGGTGGTGCCCGGACCGCTGTCCGCCCCGGCCGGCAGCGCGCGCACCGCCGTCACGATCCGCGCCCTCAACGGCTCCCCGTTGACCGGCACTTCGACGGTGGCGCCGGTCTTCGAGCCGCTGTCGCGCAGAAACGCCTCGGTCGCGACCGCGGCGAGCGGCGGGCGCTTGGGGTGTGCGGCGGTGATCCGCACCGTCGTCACCGCGGCGCTCCACGGGTCCGGCCGGGTGCCGGTGTCGTACGTCTGGGACAGCAGACCGCCCGCGGGGACCTCGGCCCGGCCGGCCGCGGGCCCGGCCTCCGCGCCCGCGGAGCCGCTCCCGCCGGCGATCTGCGCCCGCCAGGACAGGGCGGCGGGCGCGGCCAGGGGGCGGGGCCGGCCCGATGCGGTGAGGGCCTGTGCGCCGGTGACGGTCAGCCGCTGACGGTGGGAGACCGCCGACTGCTCCATGTCGGCGACCAGACCGGTCAGCCGCAGGGGGCCGGCCGGGCGTGCCGCCGGGGCGCCGGCCGCGGCGGCGAGGTCCGCGCCCAGGGCGTGCGGGGCGCCGTCCGGGGCGAGTGTGCCGAGCGGCAGGGTGTACGGGGTGCCGAAGCGGTCGGTGACGAGGGCGGAGAGGGCGGCGGGCACCGGCCCGGTGCCGCGCCCGGCGGCGTCCGGCCCGGACGGCAGCTCCTTCAAGGAGCGCAGGGTGGCGGTCAGCCGGAAGCGGTCGGTGTCCGCGGGGAGTTCGAGGCCGACCGGTGTGCCGTCGTGCGGTGCCACCGCCCGCAGTACCCGGTCCGCGGCCCGGCCCGACCTGTCGTCCGGACCGCCGCCCATCAGGTCTCCGCGCGGCAGCAGCGCCCCCGCCGACCGCCGGGCGTCCAGGGCGAGCAGCGAGGAGGTCCGGCCGCCCGACAGGTTCAAGGTGGCCTGCCCGACGGGCAGCGCCGCGGCCACCCCCGGCACCGCCGCGTACGCCCCGCCCTGGCCCCACTGCGGCGTCCCGCCGGCCAGTACGCGCACCGCCGCGCCCGCCCGGAAGTCGGCCTGGTCGTCCTGCGAGCGGTCCCAGGACGCGCGCTGGCCGATCGCCAGCATGCCCAGCGCGGTGGCCAGCACCAGCAGCAGCACGGCGGCCGCGCCGCGCACGGGGCGGCGGCTGATCTGCCAGCCGGCCAGCGCCGTGGTCAGGCCCCGGCCGCCGGCCGCGGCCCGCTCCGCGAGCCGGGCGGCGAGGGGCAGCAGCCGCAGCGTCAGCACCGTTCCGGCGAGCAGCGCCAGCGCCGGGGCGGCCACCAGGACGGGATCGATACCGAGCCGGCCGGCGGTGTCGCCGGTCAGCACCCCGCCGCTGCCGCCGTCCGGCCCGTCGCCGCCCGCGGTCCGCCGCCGGAGCTGCCAGTACGCGACCCCGGCCAGCACCAGCAGCCCGAGGTCCGCGCCCGTCCTTCCCCAGGCCCGCCACTCCGTCCGCCCGGGGGAGCCCCCGAGGGCGCCGGGCAGCGCCCGCCGCCGCGGTGGACCGTCGCCCCCGCCGTGCAGCAGCGCGGGCGCGGCGACCGCGAGCGCGCAGCCCAGGGCCACACCGACCCCCGTCAGCCAGGTCGCGGCGGTGAGCCGGGTGTCCAGCGGCAGCCCGATACGGGCCGGCGCTCCGCTGCCGGCCAGCAGGTGCATCAGCGGGCCGGCCAGCAGCGGCGCGCCGAGCGCGGCCGGGGCGGCGAGCAGCAGCGACTCGGCCAGGGCCAGCCCCGCGATCCGCCCCCGGGAGCCGCCGCGGGCCCGCAGCAGCGCCGTCTCGCCGGTCCGCTCGGTGCTCAGCATCCGGGCGACCAGCAGCAGCGCGTACCCGGCGAGCAGGATCAGCTGCAGCGCGACGATCAGGATCGTCGAGCGGTTCACCAGCAGCGCCCGCTGCAACCGCCCCAGCGCGTCGGGCAGATCGGTGGTGGCGGTGGCCCGGCCCCCGAACGCCGGATCGGCCATCAGCGCCTTGGGGGCCCGTCCGGCGGCGGCGCGCAGCGCGTCCAGCCGGTCCGCGGTCAGCGAGCGGAAGTCGGCGGTGGCGAGCCAGCCGGCCGAGTCCTGCACCAGCGGTCCGCCGCGGAACGCCGCCGGGTCGGTGAGCATCGGCCCGTACGTGGTGAAGTCGAGGGTGCGCACCCCGCGCCCGCCGAGGTCGTCGAGCTTCCAGTACGGGTCGGTGCGGTCCTTGGGCCGGTAGACGCCGGTGACCTCGACCGTCAGGCGGGCGGGGCCGGACAGCCGGTTGTCGAGGGCCAGTCGCCGGCCGGGCCCGATGCTGAGCCGGGCGGCCGCGGCCTCGGGCACGGCGATCGACAGCGGCCCGCGGGCGGCGGGCGCGGGCCAGCTCCCCTTGGTGAGCGTGAGGCGGGAGCGGTCCAGGGCCGCGAGGTGGGTCAGATCGGGCTCGCTCTTACGGGCCCGCGGCGGCCGGAGCGAACGGGGCAGCGCGTACGGCCCGGAGCGGGTCAGCGTGCGCACCGCGAACGGCAGACCGCCGAAGGCCCGCCGGGCTCCCGTGTGCACCGCGCGGTCGGCCTGCCCCTGTTGCTGCGCGGGCAGTTGGGCCTTCACCTGGAGCGCGGCGGCCGCCGCCGAGCGCGTGTGCAGGGTCGTGCGCAGCCCGGCGTCCCCGACCGCGTCGGAGAAGGCGGTGAGGGTCGCCAGCACCGTGGTGGTCAGCAGCACCGACACCAGCGCGGCGGCCACCAGCAGACGGTGGGCCCGCACCCGTACGAAGACGAAGCCGGCCATGGTCCCCCCTGCCAGGCTCGCAGCACCCACCCCACCGACAGCACCAAACAGATGAACGGATGCTGTCAGAGTGTGCGGTGTCCGGTGAGCGGATTGCGGGAGTCCTTGACCGGATCGTGACGGGGAAGGGCGGTCGGGCGCGGGGCCGCCCGGTGTGACGCGTTCCTCAGTCCGCGGAGTTGATCATCGAGGCGGCCGCATACGTGAGGTAGTTCCACAGCTGCGTCTGGTGTTCCTCGGACAGTCCGAGGGAGTCCACGGCGTCGCGCATGTGCCGCAGCCAGGCGTCGTGCGCGGCCCGGTCGACGGTGAACGGGGCGTGCCGCATCCGCAGCCGGGGGTGCCCACGGCCGTCGCTGTACGTACGGGGGCCGCCCCAGTACTGCATGAGGAAGAGCGCGAGGCGCTCCTCGGCCGGACCCAGGTCCTCCTCCGGGTACATCGGCCGCAGCAGCGGGTCCTCGGCGACTCCCTGGTAGAAGCGGTGCACCAGGCGGCGGAAGGTCTCCTCGCCACCGACCTGCTCGTAGAAGGTCTGCTCCTGAAGCGTGCCGCGCGGAATCTTGTTCACCCGTCCATGGTGGCAGACGCCGCGGCTAGGACTTCGGTCGTAGGACGATCCGGGGGTGCGCAGGCGCCGCAAAGGCGAGCGGGGCGTGATCGGTTGATCACGCCCCGCGTTCGCCTGGTGTGCTGCCGGTGGGTCAGCCCCGGCGGACGGTCAGCGTCGTCCAGGCGCCGACGTGCACCCGGTCGCCCTCATGGAGCGGCACCGGCACATAGGGCTGGATCGGGTCCTCGCCGAGGTTGATCGTCGTGCCGTTGGTGGAGTTCTGGTCCACCACGGCCCAACTGCCGTCCTGCTGCTGCACCAGCAGGGCGTGCTGGTGCGAGACGCCCGGGTCCTCCGGCGCACTGCCCAGATCGATGTCCGGGGACTCGCCGGTGCTGTTGCGGCGGCGGCCGACCGCGACCTGGCCGTTGGCGAGCGGGAGCACCTGCTCGGGGGAGTACGAGGGCAGGTTGAGCCCCGCCGCCTCCGGGCCGCTGCGGCCCATCATCGCCATGAAGTACTCACGGTCCGGCGCGACCGCCACCACCCAGCCGGCGCCGACGACCGGCTGCGGGCCCTGCGGCGGTGCCGCGGGACCCTGACCGGGGCCGCCGTTCCACTGCTGGTCCGGTCCGGGCCCCTGCTGCGGCGGCATCTGCTGCTGCTCGTACGGGGGCTGCGGCTGCTGCTCGTACGGAGCCTGCTGCTGCTCGTACGGTCCCGGCTGCTGCGGCGGGAACGGCGCGGGCGGCTGCTGCTCGAACGGGGCCTGCGGACCGGGTGCGGGCGGCGCGGGCGGCGCGGGCGCCATGGGCGGGGGCGCGGCCTGGGCGCTCGGCGGGTTCAGTGTCCAGTCGTCGACGCCCTGCTGCTGCGGCGGCGGGCCGGGCTGGCCGGGGAAACCACCGGGACCGGGCTGGTCGGGGAATCCACCGGGACCGGGCTGGTCGGGGAATCCACCGGGACCGGGCTGGTCGGGGAAACCGCCGGGTCCGGGCTGGTCGGGGAAGCCGGGCGGCGCCATGTCCTGCTGCGGGGGCTGCGGCTGCTGGGGCTGCGGCGGCGGGAAGCCGTAACCGCCCTGGCCGCCCTGCGTGCCGGGGCCGGGCTGGCCGGGGCCCGGTGCGGGCGGCGGGAAGCCGTAGCCGCCGCCCTGGCCGCCGGGGCCGGGCATACCGGGCGGCGGACCCGGCTGCTGACCCTGCGCCGGGGCGTAGGACATCGGGGAGTTGGTGAGGAAGTTGTAGCGGCACTCCTCGCAGAAGGGCGCCATCGCCGCACGCGGGGTACGGCACTGGGGGCACAGCTCGGGCTGCGCCTGCTGGCCGGGGCCGGGCTGGGCGGGGCCCGGTGCGGGGGGTGGGAAGCCGTAGCCGCCCTGGCCGCCCTGCGTGCCGGGGCCGGGCTGGGCGGGACCCGGTGCGGGCGGCGGGAAGCCGTAGCCGTCCTGGCCGCCTTGTGTGCCGGGGCCGGGCTGGGCGGGACCGGGTGCGGGGGGCGGGAAGCCGTAGCCGCCCTGACCGCCCTGCATGTCAGGGGCGCCGGGGCCCATGCCGCCGGGGGCGGGGCCGGGACCGGGGCCGCCGGGCGGCGGTCCGGCCTGACCCGGTGGCGGTCCGGCCTGGCCGGGCGGCGGGCCGGGCTGGCTGGGCGGCGGTGTGTTCAGGAAGCCGGCAGGCAGGGAGGGCGGCGGGGGGACAGCACCCGCCATCCGCTGGCCGCACACCTCGCACCAGTCTTCGGCCACCGACTGGTGGCCGCTCGGGCAGGTCGGCATGTCGGTATTTCCCCCTCCGTACCGTTTCTTTGGGGCACTGCTCGGTACTGATTGTGTCGGTACTGATTGTGATTCTTTGTGGCTGTTTCTCACTGCGAATGGTTTTCGTCGAGGGCGTTTCGAGAGTCATCTCGTCCGCCTCGGCGACCTTCGCCTTCAGTCGCACAGTACCGGTCGCCCTGTCGGCGACGCCCACCACCTTCGCAAGGAGTTTCGCCGACTCCCCGTTCCCCCAGGTGTCGGCGCGCTGTCCCCCGCGACCCGGTTGCGCCGTCGCGCGGGAGACATCGGCCGACTCGTTCGGTTTTGGTCCGGTCAGACCGATCCTGCCCGCATCGACGGCGCGGGGAACGGCACCAGCGCCACTGTTACGTTGTCGTGCCCGCCGCCGTCGAGGGCGTGGGTGACCAGCGTGCGGGCGCCGTTCAGGGGCCGGGTGGGGGCGTCGTGGGGCAGCACCGCGGCCATCTGCTCCGCGGACTCGGCGTAGTTCCACAGCCCGTCCGTGCACACCACCACGATGCCGGGGCCGTCCGGCTTGAACGTCGCGGTGTGCGGCTCGACCTCGTAGGCGTCGGCGCCGAGCCAGCCGGTGATGGCGTGCGCCCGCTCGTCGGCGTTCGCCTCGGCCTCGGACATCAGGTTGTTGGCGACCATCTGGGCGGCCCAGGAGTCGTCCTCGGTGAGGCGTACGGGCGGCGCCGTGCGGTCGTCGGGGATCCAGTAGGCGCGGCTGTCGCCGACCCAGCCGACGGTCAGCAGTCCGCCACCGACCACCGCGCCGACGAAGGTACAGGCCGGGGCGTTCTGCTGACGGTGCTCGTCATGCGCCAGGGACGGGTCGGCGGCCAGCGAGTCGACCGCGGCGGAGGCCGCCAGGACGGCCTCGTGCATGGCCTGCTGGGGGTGCGTACCGCGCGGCAGCGACGCCAGCAGCGCCTCGCCGGCGGCCTCCGACGCCGCCTTGGACGCCTCGTCCGGGCGCGTCGCGGAGGAGACGCCGTCGCAGACCACCGCGGCCACGGCGGGCGAACCGTCCGGCAGCGCGGTGGCCCGCAGCGCGAAGAAGTCCTCGTTGCGGTGGTGTCGGTGCCCCCGGTCGCTGACCGCGGCGAGGCCCGCCAGCTCGCTCTCCATGTGGTCGCGGGCGGGGGGCCGGGGAACCCCGCACCGCGCGCAGTTGCCGTCGGGGTCCACGGGGCCGGACGGGCAGGCCGGGCAGGCGGGGGCGTCCTGGGCGGGGGCGTCCTGGGCGGGGGCGGGCGCCGGTGCGCTCGGCGCGCCGGCCTCGGCGGCCGCTTCCGCGGCGGCGTCGGCGACCACCTCGTATCCGGCGACGCGGGGGTCGGCGGGCGGCGCGTCCGCCGCCTTCGCGGTGCCGGGCGCCGCCGGGGCGTTGGGCGTCTGCGGCGCGTCGTCGCCGAACGGCAACCGGGTCTGCGGATCCGGAGGCGGCGGGCCGGCGGGCGCGGCGGGGGCGGGCGGCGCCGGCGGCATGGGCGGCAGCGGCGGTACGGGCGGCGGCCCGGCGGGCGCCCCGTGCCCCGGAGGGGCCCCGTACGCCGACGGCGCGGCCGGCGCCAGGAGAGCGGCGCCGCACCGACCGCAGAACTTGTCCCCCGCATCGAGGGGTTCGTCGCACCCCGCGCATCGGGACGGCCCAGTCACACCCATGTCACACCCATGTCCTGGGGCGGAAGCGGTTGGCCCGCTCCACCAGCTCGATCCTCTTCTCGCCACGCTGCGCCAGCCGCGCCAGGAGTCGGTACGACCGCTCCAGGCCGAACCGCAGGCCGTGCTCGTCCAGCGGGCTGCCGAGCAGCGCCGGCAGCCGGCCGGCGGCACCTTCTCCGTCCGGGCCGGCACCGTGGCTCCCGGAGAGTACCCAGTCCAGGGCGCTGCCCAGTACTTCGGTGCTGAGTTGTTCCCTTCGCTCGGCGTCCAGGCCGAAGTCCGCGAGGGCTTCGACCTGTTGGGCGGCCGCCCGCAGATCCGCCAGCAGCGGATCGCGCGGCGGACGCCGCCGCAGCCGGGCGCGGACCGCCGCGATCCGCGCCGCGGTGTAGTGGATGGACGACTCCGGTACGGACTCCAGGGCCTCGACCGCGCCCCTGCGGTCGCCCGCCGCCAGCCGCACCCGGGCCAGCCCGAACGCGGCGCTGACATAGCTGCGGTCGGTCGCCCACACCAGGCGGTAGTACTCCACGGCGTCGTCCCACTGCTCCAGCAGCTCCGCGCAGACGGCCAGCGCCAGCTTCGGCGCCGGCTCGCCGGGGAACGCGTCGTAGACCGCGTCGAAGGCCGGCGCGGCCCGCTCGTGGTCCCCGGTGGCGAGCGCCACCAGACCGCCGTGCCACACCACCCGCCAGTCGGTGCCCGGCTCCCCGAGGTCCCCGCCGGCCGCCGTGGCGGGCCGCGGCCCGGACGGCTCCGCCGTGATCGCCTCCAGCACCGCCTGCGCGGCCGTGCGGTCGCCGGTCTCCAGATGGGCGCGCAGCTCCCGCAGCCGGACCTCCAGGCCGCCGGCGGGCGCGCAGCGCAGCGCGCTCAGCAGCTCGGCGGGGGTGGCGGTGGACAGTCCGGCGAGCAGGCCGGCGTCGGGGTCGCCCGGATCCACCCGCGGTACCGGGAGCGCGAGGGCGGCGCCGGTGACGTCCAGGGGGCGAAGCAGCGGACCGGTGGCTTCCGGTTGTCGGTGCGCGGGCGCCGCCCCGCGCGCGCCCAGCAGCGAGGCGTCGCCCTCCCCCGGGGGTATCAACTCGGTGTCCACGGCCCGCAGCTCGGGCCCGAACAGGGTGGACGGCGCCGGCCGCGGCTCGCCCGACTGGAGCGCCACCACCTCCCGCAGCACGCCCGTCAGCTGCTCGGACATCTCCTGCGCGGAGGTGAACTGGCGCGCCCGGTCGGGGTCCGTGGCGCGCACCAGCAGCCGGTAGAAGGACTCGTAGCTGCGGAAGACCTCGATGTTGTCCGGATCGGGCAGGGAGTCGGCGAAGATGTTCGTATAGCCCTGGAAGTCGAAGGTCAGGACGGCCAGGGTGCGTGCGACCGTGTACAGGTCGGAGGCGACCGAGGGGCCCAGCTCGGCGATCTCGGGTGCCTGGTAGCCGATCGTGCCGTAGATCGGGCTCTCGTGGTCGTCCATCCTGCGCACCGCGCCCATGTCGATCAGCTTGAGCTGGTCGTGCTGCTGGATGGCGTTGTCGACCTTGAAGTCGCAGTACAGAAAGCCGCGGCTGTGCAGATGGCCGAGCGCCTCCAGCGCCTCGATGCCGTAGGCGCAGGCCTGCTCGACCGGCAGCGGATCGCGCCGCCCGTGGGGCGTGCGCCGGTCGTTGGCGATGTCCTTGAGCGACTTGCCGCCGACGTACTCCATGACGATGTAGCCGTCGAGGCTGCCCGTTCCCCGGTCGAGGTGCTCCACGAAGTTGTAGATCCGGACGATGTTGGCGTGCTCGATCTCGGCGAGGAAGCGCCGTTCGGACATCGCGACCGCCAGCGCCTCCTCGTCACCGGTGTCCAGCAGCCCCTTGAGGACCACCCACCGGTCGGAGACCGCGCGGTCGATCGCCAGATAGACCCAGCCGAGCCCGCCGTGGGCCAGACAGCCCACGACCTCGTACTGGCCGTGCACCAGCTCACCGGGCCGCAGCTTGGGCACGAAGCTGTACGGATGGCCGCACTTGGCGCAGAACCCCTCCGTCCGGCCCGCCTGTTCACCGCGTGTCCGCCCCACCGGGGCACGGCAGTCCGCGCGGCTGCAGAACCGCTTGCGCTCGGGGACCCGAGGATCCTTCAGGACCGCCGTACGCGGATCGGGCCGCGGCACCTCCGGCACCGCCACCAGGCCCGCGCCCAGCCGCCCACGCGACGACCCGGAGGACGAACCGCTGCCGGTGCTGCCGCGCACCGACACCGCCGCCCTGCCGCGCGTCGCCCCGCCGCCGGACACCGCGCGGGAGAGCCGCGCGGAGGCCGAGCGCCGGGATGCCGACGAGCGGGCGGACGGCGAGGCGGAACCGGAGCCGGCGCCCGGGCCGGGGGAGGGGACCGTCAGCAGCGCCCCGGCCGCCGCCCGGCTCGACGCCGTGTCCGCCCGGGCCCGGTCCGTCATGCTGGTGGGCGGCGAGGAGATCAGGCCGCCCGCCGAGACCACCGGCGCCAGACCGCACCGGTCGCAGTACAGCTCGCCGCCGCCGGCATCGACGTAACCGCCCGCGCAGTCCCGCCGCTGGCAGCGCCCGCCGGCCCGCTCCGTCATGAATCCCCCCTCTCCTCCCGCTGCGGCGGAACCAACGCCTCCGCCGCCGCCTGCTGATAGCGCCACACCGCGTGCTCGGCCGCCCGCAGATCGCACGGGGCGCTCCACAGCATCCGGCGGGCCACGTCGTAGCGCTCCGTCAGCAGCGGGTCGTCCGCCATGCCGTGGCGGGCCAGCTTCGCCTTGTAGGCGTCCAGCCGGCCGCGCAGCTCGGCGCGCACCGCCAGCGGCGCGGTGACGGCCGTCAACGACTCCCGGGCGCGGTGGAGTTCGTCCTCCGCGCGCTCCTCCAGACTGTCCAGCAGCGGCGAGAGCCGGTGCCACTGCGCCCGCCTGCGGTACTCCGCGGCCGCCGCCAGCTGCTCGTGCAGCGCCGTGGACGGGCCGCTGACCGCGGGCACCTCCGACGCGGCGATCTTCGCCAGCACCTCACCGCGCGCCTGGCGCGCCTCGGTCAGCGTCCGGTCGGCGCGCGAGAGGACGTCGCGCAGCTGCATCAACCGCTGCTCCGCGTCCTGCCGCACGTCCAGCACCGCCGCGATCTCCCGCCGGACGTCCTCCAGCGCGCGGGCCGCCCGGTCGTAGCGCCCGGTGTCCGGACGGCCCCCGCCGGGGGCCGAACTCCCGGTCGCCGACGACACCCAGAACGCCAGCGGATCGGCGATCACCTGGGCGCGCAGCCGCGCCAGCTCGCCGGTGATCCGCTCCAGGTCGTCGCCCGCCGGATGCTCACCGGGGCGCACCCCCACCGAATGCGCCAGCGAACGGGTGCGCTGCAGCTCTGCGGAGAGCAGGTCTATCCGGGCCGGCAGCGCCGACCAGACCGCGTCGGCGGCGACGATCACATCCAGCGACCGCGCGTACAGCCCGTTCATCCGCTCGACGAGCGTCTCCAGGCTCAACCGCTCGCCCGGCCGGGCCGGCCCGCCTCCCGGGCTGCCGTCCTCCGGGGCCGCGCCGGGCACCGCGACCTCGTCGCCGTGCAGCAGCCGCGTCAGCTCCGCCAGGTCGTCCGGGGACGGCCAGCGCCGCCGCGCCCGCAGCTCGCGCGCCGCCTCCAACGCCGCGGTATAGGTGTCGAACAGCGACCACAGGACCGTGATGGCGCGCTCCGCGGCGGCCCAGCGCTCCTTGGTCGTGCCCGCCAGATCGGCGCCCTCCAGCAACCGGCGCCCCGCATGGTCCTGCAGCGCCAGCAGCGAGGTCTCGATCGCCTCGTACTCGGCGCCGAGCCGCGCCAGCGCGCGGTCCACCTCCTCCCGGCTCAGCACCGGGGCATCGGGCCTTCCCGGAGATCCGGGACAGGGTCCAGGGACCCCCATCGATCACCTCTCCAATACGCGTACGGTGCACGGCGATTGCTGTGACCGGGTGGCTGCTGCGGTGCGGCTCCCTCCGTTTCCCCTTCCTCTTTCCATAGTGAACGGCATCGGGCCGCTCCATGCGGCGATCGGTGAGGTACTGGGCACCTCGGGACGACCGGGCGTGCTACGGACGTGGTCGGGTCAGTCGCTGTACTCCGGCGACGGCGGCCCCGATATCTCCGGCATATCGGCCCGCAACCACGTGCGGTACGCCCGCATCCAGGGGCTGTCGGCGCTCCCGTCGCCCCGATAGTCGTCCAGCACCCTGTTGACCCGGCGCACCAGGTCGGTGTCGTCCTTGTTCATCGCCACGCCGTACGACTCGTCGGTGAACGGCTCGCCCTTGAGCTCCACCTTCGGATCCTGCGCCGCCTGCGCCGCGGCCAGCGCGTTGTCCGTGACCACCGCATCCGCCTGGCCCAGCTGCAGCCGTACCAGGCAGTCGAGTTGGCTGGGCACCGTCAGCACCTCGGCGCCGTGCCGCTGCCGCGCCAGCTCCGTCTCACCCGTCGAACCCGCGGCCGTGCACACCCGCTTGCCGCGCAGCGAATCGTCGAACGCCTTGATCCCGGACGACTTCGGAGCCAGCACCTGCTGCCCCGCCTGGAAGTACGACGTCGAGAACGCCACCTGCCGCTTGCGCGCACAGTTGATCGTCATCGTCCGCACCACCATGTCGACCGTGCGCTTCTGCAGCGCCCGTATCCGCTGGTCGGTGGGCACCGCCTTGAAGACGACCTCGGGGTCCGGCCCCAGGAGGTCCGCGGCGATCGCCCGCGCCAGATCGATGTCGAAGCCCTCCAACCTGCCGGTGGCCGGATCGCGGTACCCCCACCGGTAGGTGTTCTGGTCGACACCGACGACCAGCCGGCCCCTGTCCTTGATCCGCGCCACCGCCGCACCCTCGTCCGACGACGGGCGCAGGCTCTCCGCGGCGTTGTGCGCCGTGCAGGCGGCCGCGGTCGGCTCGGCCGGCGTCGTGCCGGGCCCGTACGCCCGGTGTATCGCCGACGGCGAGGACGTGTCGCCGGTGCCGGGACCGTCCTGGCGGGCGGCGCCGCCCAGCGTCGGCACCAGCACCGCGGCGGCCGCCGCCATCACGGACATCCCGGCCGCGACCGGCGCCAGGACGGCGCGCAGATTCCGCAGCCCTCGCGCGCGCATCCTCATGTCCCCCTCACCAGGTCCTCTCACCGGTACTCCGCCAGCCTGCGCCCGATCCCCAGCACCGTGCCCCCTGCCGCCAGCGCCGCCAGCGCCCCGGCACCCACCGGCAGCCCGGCCAGCGCCCCGCGCCCGCCGTCCGCCGCCGACCGGAACTCCCCCTGCTCGTGCACCAGCGCCTTGTACAGCCCGGCCGCCACCCGGTCGAACGACTCACCGGTGGAGCCGTCGGCGCCGATCACCTTCGCCAGCGCCCGGTCGTAATCGCCCTTCTCGTCCGCGGCCCGCGCCTGGGCATGCCGCGCCTGCCACTGCCGTACGTAGGTGAGCGCCTCGCGCACCGGCCCCCGCCCCGCATCGTCGTCCGCCAGCGCCAGCGCCGTTCCCAGCCTGCTCTTCGCCCGTGCCGCACCATGATCGCCTGCGCCGGCCAGATCCCGCATCCCCGCCCGGAAGCCGACCTCGTAGAAATCCCGCTGGTCGCCGGTGAGCACCGCACCGCGGGCCACCAGCGTCAGATTCTCGTCCCCGCGCGCCTGCAGCGCGTCGATCCGCGCCTCGACCAGCACCCGCAGCGACCGGGCGCCGTGCTCATACGAATCCGTCAGCCCCGCGCGCGCCACCGCATGCCCCGCCACCAGCCACGACAACACCGCGACGGAGGCGGCCGTCGCGACCAGCAGCCCCGGATTGAAAACCCGGTTGGTCCGTCGGTACAGCCGCCGCTGCGCCCATCCCAGCGCACCGATCGCCACCACCCCGGCCGCCACCGCGCACCACGGCCACGCCTCGGCCTCGTCATAGTCCGCCGCCAGCCGCCTTGCCTCCGCGTCGTACAACGCCCGTGCGGCGGGGAGAAGTTCCGCCCGCATCCGCTCGTTCGCGTACCGCAGATACGCCCCGCCGAGCGGCAGCCCCTGCCGGTTGTTCGCCCGTGCCGTCTCCACCAGCCCCGTATAGCGCGGCAGCTGCCGATTGAGGCGGGCTATCTGCGCGGCCGCGTCGTCCGAACCGTGGGCGCTCCGCGAAGCCTTGACCAGCAGCTCCGCCGCCGTCGCGATATCGCGGTCGTAGCGGTCACGCGTGGCCCCGCCGCCCTCCTCGCCCGCCAGGAAGCCGCCGGCGGCCGTGGTGTCCGCGTCCGCCAGCGACCGGTAGATCCCCGCCGCGTCCGACGTCAGCGGCTGACTGCGCTCGACCACGTCGTCCGCGGCCGCGGCCCGGTCGGACACCTGCCAGGCCGTGACCGCGCCGAACACCACCACCAGCAGCACCAGGGCGGCACCGATCAGCCGCAGGCGGCCCGGTTCGGTCGTGGACGCGGTACGCAGCTCGTCCAGTCCCTCGGCCCAGGCCGGCCGGCGCCCCGGGGCGGGCGGTGCCACGCTGCTGGTCGACACGGACGACACAGAACCTCCCCCTGGCCGCGGACTGCGGACCCGGCCCCCGCGCCCGGCGCCCGGAGCGCTTGGGACAAGGACCGGTGCATGGGCAGCAGTATGTCCGCCGCCACTGACAAGCACACCGCGATTGCCCTGATCTTGTTCGGATCGCGATCCGCCGCCGGGCCCGCCGCACCGCCCCGGCCGGCATTACAGTGACCGCAGAGTCATCAGACGTCAGACACCGGATTCAAGAGCAGGACATCGGCACACCGGCCGACGCCGGCGCCCAGGGAGTGATCTCGTGCAAGCAGTCCGCAAGGGCAGGGTGTCGCTCGTGGAGACCGCGACCGACGAGATCCGCTCCCAGATCGTGAACGGCACCTGGCCGGTGGGCAGCCGCATCCCGCCCGAGAGCGTCCTGTGCGAAACCCTCGGCGTCAGCCGCGCCTCGGTCCGCGAGGCCGTCCGCTCCCTCGTCCACTCCGGGCTCCTCGAACCCCGGCAGGGCGACGGCACCTTCGTGATCTCCGACGACGACAGCGCGGCCGCCCTGCGCCGTCGTCTCGAACGCGCCGAGCTCAGCCATGTCACCCAGGTCCGCCAGGGCCTCGACGTGGTCGCCGCCCGGCAGGCCGCCAAGCACCGCACGGACGCCCAACTCGCCGGCATCGAAGCCGCGCTGGCCCGCCGCAAGGCGGCCCTTGCGGCCCACGACGCCGACGCCTTCACCGCCGCCGACGCCGAGTTCCACGTCCTGGTCGCCGAGGCCGGCGCCAACCCCGTCCTCGCCGACATCTACCGCTCCCTCAGCGCCGCCCTGCGCGAGGAACTCCGCCGCGCCGCCTGCCTGGACACCGCCACCGCGGCCGCCACCGACCCGCACCTGCGCCTGACCGACGCCATCCGCGCCCAGGACCCCCAGGCCGCCGTCGACGCCGCCGTCCTCCTTCTCGCCGGCCACGTGCGCGACCTGGCCCTTCCCCTCGACGACTGAGCCCCGCCCGGGAACCCCGACGGCGCACTCCGCACGGCCACGCGCCTCCCGATTCACTCCCACGCGCTGCTGACTCGCACACCCCTCCATGGCTACGCTGAGTGACGAAAGTCGAGCTCGACCTTCACTCAGCAACCGCTACGAGCGGGGACCACCCCGCCCCCGGAAGTCAGGAGACCCTCATGCGCCGCATCGGCGAACTTCTCGCCCGCGTCCTCCCCAAATCCGGCCCCACTCCGCCCTTCACGCCTCCCGCCAGCGGATTCCTGACCATCGGCAGCACGACCTACATCGATCCGCACGGCATCTACCCCCTCGATCACCGTCTGACCGGCAGCCCCACTCTCGTCATCAACGACACCGACCAACCCGTCACGATCGTCACGGAACGCAACCGCGACCATCCTCCCGCCGCGCCCCCGCCCCACCGCGCCCCCACGGACCTCGTCCTGACCCCGGTCGCAGAGCTCGTCCTGGCCCCGGGCGAACGCACCGAGACGCGACGGGGCGACGGCGTGCACGTCGTGTGAGAGGGCAGGTCGCGAAAAGGGGGACGGTGCCCAAGCCCACGCGGTGACGCCCACGCCATCACGCCCACGCGGTGACGCCCACACCACTACGCCCACACCGCCCCGCCCGCACCCTCACGCCCACGTCCTCAAGTCGACCCCGCCCCAAGGCCCCTCTCTTTCCAAGCCGTCCTCAGCCGCCCATAGGCGTCCGCCTCGGCATCCGCTCGGTCCAGGGTGTCGAGGGCCGCGCCCAGGACCGGTGGCGCGGTCACGACGTGGGGCACCGCCTTGGGGGCGCGTTCGGACAGGAGGTGGAGGACGCGGTCGTGGAGGAGGGGATGGCGGGCGGCCAGGACGCTGCCGCCGAGGACCACCGGGACGGGTTCGGCGAGCAGGTCGAGGCGTCGCAGGGCGACGGTGGCCATGAGGACCACCTCCTCGGCCTGCCGGGTGATGATGCCGCGGGCGACGCGGTCGCCGGAGGCGGCGACGGCGAAGAGGACCGGAGCCAGTTCGTGGCGGCGGCGGTCGGGGATGTCACGCAGGTGGAGCGCCTCGATCAGCTCCGGCATGGTCGTCAGGCCGAAGTGGGCGGGGAGCGCGTGGGCCAGCTCGGTCGCGGCGCCGCGACCGTCCTCGGCGCGGGCCGCGTGCCACAGGGCCTCGTCGGCGAGGAAGGAGCCGCCTCCCCAGTCGCCGGAGATCCGGCCGATGGAGGGGAAGCGGGCGGTGGCTCCGTGGTGGCCGAGGCCGGCGCAGTTGATGCCGGCCCCGCACACCACGGCGACGCCCACCGGCTCCCCGAAGTCGGGCAGTCCGGCCCGCAGCAGAGCGAAGGTGTCGTTGCGGACGGAGACCGTGTGGGACCAGCCGCGACGGGCGATCTCGGCGGTGAGGGCGGTCTCCTCGACGGGGAGGTCGGCGTTGGCGAGGAAGGCGGAGAGGTGGTCGACGGGGCCGGTGACGGTCGGCCGCCCGGCCTGGGCGAGGGCCGATGCCACCAGGGGTGCCAGTACGTCGACCGCGCGGGTGGCACCCACCAGGGGCGGCTGGAAGCCGCCGCCGCGTGCCGTGCCGAGCAGCCTGCCGTCGGCGGCCACCAGCGCCACGTCGGTCTTGCTGTTGCCCGCGTCGACGGCGAGCGCCGTGCGGGTCAGGCCCACGTGAGGTGCTCCCGGTTGTGCGCGATCAGCTCATCGGTGAGCCGGTCCGCGTAGTCGATCTGGCCGATGAGGGGGTGCGAGAGGAGGGCGGAGAAGACCCGGTCCCGTCCGCCCTTCAGCGCCGCCTCCAGGGCCAGGTGCTCGTAGGCGGTGACGTTGGCGACCAGCCCGGCGTAGAGGGGTTCCAGGGGGCGTACAGGGAGAGGGGTCGGGCCCGTGGCATCGACGGTCGCGGGGACCTCGATCACGGCGTCGTCGGGGAGGAAGGAGAGGGTGCCGTTGTTGAGGGCGTTGACGATCTGGGTGTCGCCGGTGTCGCCCAGTAGAGAGGAGGTGAGCGCCACGGCCGCTTCGGAGTAGAAGGCGCCGCCGCGCCGGGCGAGCAGCTCCGGCTTCTCGTCGAGCGCCGGGTCCTGGTAGAGCGTGAGGAGTCGTTGCTCGATGGCGGCGACCTCCGCGGCGCGGGAGGGCTTGCCGTGCAACTCCCGTACCACCGCGTCGTGTTGGTAGTAGTAGCGCAGGTAGTAGGAGGGAACGGTGCCGAGGCGGTCGAGGAGCGGGCGGGGCAGGCGCAGGTCGGCGGCGATGGCGTCGCCGTGCTCGGCGAGGAGCGCGGGCAGGACGTCCTCGCCGGCGACGCGGACGGACCGCTCCCAGGTGAGGTGGTTGAGGCCGATGTGCTCCAGCTCGACCTGGTCGGGGGAGACGCCCAGCAGCTTCGCGAACCTGCGCTGGAAGCCGATGGCGACGTTGCACAGGCCGACGGCCTTGTGGCCATGGGTGAGCAGGGCGCGGGTGACGATGCCGACGGGGTTGGTGAAGTCGACGATCCAGGCGTCGGGGTTGCGGCGGCGTACCCGCTCGGCGATGTCGAGGACGACGGGAACGGTGCGCAGCGCCTTGGCGAGACCGCCCGCGCCGGTGGTCTCCTGGCCGACGCAGCCGCACTCCAGCGGCCAGGTCTCGTCCTGGTCGCGGGCGGCCTGGCCGCCGATGCGCAGCTGCAGCAGGACGGCGTCGGCGCCGTCGATCCCGGCGTCGAGATCGTGGGTCCAGGAGATCGTGCCCGGGTGGCCCTGTTTGGCGAAGATCCGCCGGGCGAGACCGCCCACCCTCTCCAGCCGGTCCACGGCCGGGTCGATCAGGACGAGCTCCTTCAGCGGCAGGACGTCACGCAGCCGCGCGAAGCCGTCGACGAGTTCGGGGGTGTAGGTCGAGCCACCGCCGACCACGGCGAGTTTCACACCGGGGCCCGGGGACCGGCCTTCGGGGAGTCCTCCCCGAGCGGAGGACACCGAAGCAGCGGAAGAGGCAGAGGAGAAGGGAGGAGGAGAGGAGAGGGACGAGGCAGACGAGGCGGAGGGGGTGGGAGACGAGGACGGCAGCATGCGGGATCAGCCCTTTACTCCGGTGAGGGTGACGCCTTCGACGAAGGCTTTCTGTGCGAAGAAGAAGACGATGACGACCGGGGCCATGACCAGCAGCGTCGCGGCCATGGTGAGGTTCCAGTTGACGCTGTGGGCGCTCTTGAAGGACTCCAGTCCGTAGGAGAGCGTCCAGGAGGCGGGGTTCTGCGCCGCGTAGATCTGCGGTCCGAAGTAGTCGTTCCAGCAGAAGAAGAACTGGAAGAGGGCGATGGCGGCGATGCCCGGCCTGGCCATCGGTACGACGATCTTGAGCAGGGTGCGCAGCTCCCCGCAGCCGTCGACCTTCGCCGACTCCAGGTACTCCTGAGGGATGGTCAGCAGGAACTGCCGCAGCAGGAAGATGGAGTACGCGTCACCGAACGCCATCGGGATGATCAGGGGCCACAGCGAGCCCGAGAGGTGCAGCTGCTGGGCCCAGACCAGATACATCGGGACCACGACCACCTGCGGCGGCAGCATCATCGTGGAGATGACCAGCACCATCGCGGTGCGGCGGCCGCGGAAGCGGAGTCTGGCCAGTGCGTAGGCGACCGGGACCGCCGAGCAGACGGTGAAGAGGGTGCCCAGGCCCGCGTAGAGCAGGGAGTTCCTCCACCAGTCCATGAACCCGGGGGTCTGGAAGACGGTGCGGTAGTTGGACCAGTGCCACTCGTGCGGCCACAGCTCGCCGCTCATGGCCTGGGAGTCGCTCATCACGGAGGTCAGGAAGACGAAGACGAAGGGGAGGAGGAAGAACAGGGCCGTGGCGACGGCGAGGGAGTGGACGGCGATCCAGTGCAGCAGCCGGGTGCGGCGGGCGCGGGCCGACGGGGCGCCGGTCGAGCCGGTAGGGGCCGGGGCGGGGCGGGCGGTGAGCGTCGTGGTGGTCATCTCGGATCAGTCCTCCGCCGCAAGCAGGCCCGAGCGCTTGCGCATCAGCAGGGTGGTGACGGCCATGGCGATGACGAAGAGCACGAGGGAGAGCACGCATGCCGCGCCGGTGTTGAAGTTCTGGAAGCCCAGGGAGTAGACGAGCTGGGGGACGGTGAGGGTGGCGTGGTCGGGGTAGCCGGGCTGGACGACCGTGCCGGGGCCGAGGGAGACACCGGAGGCGAGCTTCCCGGCGACCAGCGCCTGGGTGTAGTACTGCATGGTCTGGACGACGCCGGTGACCACCGCGAACATCACGATGGGGGTGATCGAGGGCCAGGTGACATAGCGGAACTTCCCCCAGGCGCCCGCCCCGTCCAGCTCGGCGGCCTCGTACTGCTCCTTCGGCACGTCCAGCAGCGCCGCCATGAAGATCACCATCAGGTCGCCGATGCCCCACAGCGACAGCATCACCAGCGACGGTTTGGCCCATGCGGGGTCGTTGAACCAGGACGGCGTGGGGAGGCCGAGCGCCCCGAGGATTTCGTTGACGGGTCCGGTGCCGGGGTTGAGCAGGAAGACGAAGGCGACGGTGGCGGCCACCGGCGGTGCCAGATACGGCACGTAGAAGGCCGTACGGAAGAACCCCACGCCCGATTTGAGCTTGGTGACGAGCAGGCCGATGCCCAGCCCGAAGAGCACCCGCAGCGCGACCATCACCACGACCAGCCACAGCGTGTTCCACAGCGCGGGCCCGAACAGCGGCATCTGCGTCAGCACGTAATTCCAGTTCCGCAGCCCGACGAAAGCGGGCGGTTCGATCTGGTTGTAGTGCACGAAGGAGAAGTAGACGGTGGCGATCAGCGGATAGCCGAAGAAGACCGAGAAGCCGATGAGCCAGGGCGAGAGAAAGCCGAGGGTGCGCAGCCGGTCGCGGGTGCGTTTACGCCGTAGCGCGGGTGCGGGGGTGGTGGTTGCCATGGCGGTTCTCCGTCAGCTCTCGGAGTCGGTCCGGGGAGGCGGTGCTGGGAGGCGGTGCTGGGCGGTGGTGCGCGGAGGCGGTGTGCCGGGACGTGGTATCCGGGTCTCTCGTGGAGATCGGTGCGCGGGCGTCCTTCGTGAACGCCCGGGGGGCATGCGGGAATTCGCGGAACGGGTTCGCGGGTTCGCCGGATCAGTTCTCGGACTGGAGGTTGTCGGCGTCGATCCGCGCGTCGAGTGCGCGCAGCCCCGCGTCGAGGTCGGGGACCTTGCCGGCCTCGACGTCGTAGGAGAAGTCCTGCAGCGCGGTGACGTACTGCCCGCCGTTGGTGGAGGGCGGCAGCGCGACGCTGTGCGGGTTCCGCGCGATGTCGAGGAAGGTGCGGAACGTCGGGTCGGTGTCCAGCGCGGGGGACTTCAGCGCCGCCTTCGTCGACGGCACGTTATGGATGTCGTTGGCGAACCGCACCACCTGGTCGGTGTCCACGGTCAGGAATCTCACCAGTTCCCATGCCGCGTTCTGATGCCGGCTGCTGTGCGCGATACCGGCGACCGTGCCGGTCAGATACCCCCGCCCGTAGGTGTCGGCCCGGTCGTCCGGCACCGGCATCGGCGCGGTGCCCCAGGCGAACGTCGCCTTCGCCTGCCGGAGCATCAGCCCGCGCCACTCACCGTCCATGTGCATGGCCAGCTTCTGCGTCAGAAAGGCGTTCTGCGAGGACATCTCCTCGCCGAAGGTGGTGCGGAACCTCTCCAGCGGGCCGTAGCCGCCCTGCGCGTCGATCAGCTCGCCGGCGGTGGTGAGGAACTCCCTGGTCGCCGGGTCCTCGGCCAGCCGGGCCTTGCCGTTGCGGTCGAAGTAGGACGGTCCCCACTGGGCGAACATCCGGTCCGGACTGTTCTGGTAGAGCCGGAAGTTGGGCATGAAGCCCACTCGTCGGTACGAGCCGTCCTCGGCGCGCCGGGTCAGTTTGACGGCGTCCCGCTTCAGCTCGGACATGGTGCGCGGCGGCCGCGTGATCCCGGCTTCCTTGAAGGCGTCCTTGTTGTAGTACAGCCCGTAGGAATCGGCGAGCAGCGGCAAGGCGCACTGCTTCTTTCGATAACTGGTGTAATCCAGCAGGGTTTTCGGGAACACCTTCTCCTTGTCCACGCCGGTCTTCTTCAGGAACGGATCGAGGTCCGCCCACATCCCCGAGGAGCAGTACTGCCCCACATTTCCGGTGGTGAAGGACGACACCACATCGGGTGCGTCGTCCCCGCCCGCCCGCAGTGCCTGGTTCATGGTCTCGTCGGTGACGTTGGGGACCACTTTCACCGTGATGTGGCGATGGGTCCTCTCGAAGCGGGCGACGCTGTCGTTGATGGCCTTCGTCTCGCCCGGGGCCGACCAGCCGTGCCAGAAGGTGAGCGTGACCGGCTCGGTGGGATCGTCACGGTCGCTGCCGACGCTCGGATTGGCGCAGCCCGAAACGAGCAGCCCGGCGCCGGCCAGCGCCGCTGACACCCGGATGCGCAGTCGCGAAATCGGCATGGCGGACTTCCTTTACGGCAGGGGGAGTCGGGGAAGCGGCGCGGTGGAGTGTGCGGTGCCGCGCCGGGCCGTGCGGGGGAGGGGTGGTTCAGCCGGTGGTGTCGAACACCGCGTCGCGGGCGTCCGCGAGCGCCGTTTGCAGCGCGCCGATGAGGATCGGATTTCCGCCGATATCGCTCAGCCGCAGTTCGGGCCGGGGCAGCGCGAGTCCGGTGAACTCCTCCTCGACCAGGGCGCGCAGCGCCTCCCCGCCGGCCTGCGGGACCTCTCCGGAGAGCACCACCAGCCTCGGGTCGACGACCGCGACCACGGCCGCGAGCCCCGTCGCCAGCCGCCTGGCGACCTCCGCCCGTACGTCGGCGCGCTCCAGCGCCTCCTCGACCGTGCGGGTGCCGGCGGCCCCGTACTCCCGGGCCAGCGCGATCACGCTCGGCGAGCCGACCAGCCGCTGGAAGCCGCCGCCGGCGTCCGGCTGGGCGGCGCTGCGGTCGCCGCCCCTGGCCAGCGGCGCGCCGGGCAGCGGCATATAGCCGATCTCGCCCGCGCCGCCGGTGGCCCCGCGCAGCAGCCGACCGCCGAGGACGATGGCGGCACCGACCCCCTCGTCCGCCCACACCAGCACGAAGTCGTCGAAGTCCTGCGCCGCCCCGTCCTGCTGCTCGGCGACCGCCGCCAGATTCACATCGTTCTCGATGGTGATCGGGGTGCCCAGGACCTCGGCCAGCTCCTCCTTCAGCGCCCGCGAGTGCCAGTCCGGCAGATGCGGCGCGTAGCGCAGCCGGCCGGTTTGAGGGTCCAGCGCCCCGGGGGTGCCGATGACCGCCCCGTGCAGGTCCTCGCGGCCCAGCCCGGCCTTGGCCAGCGCGCCGTCGACAGCCCTGGCGACCAGCTGCGCCGTCCGGTTCGGCGCCGCCTCGTCCACCGCATCGGTCCCGACCCGCTCCTCGCCGAGCACCCGCCCGGTGATGTCCGCGACCGCGGCGGTGATCCCCAGCTGGTCGACCGCCAGCGCCGCGATGTGCGCCGCCGTCGGGTCGATCTCGTACAGCTGGGCGCTGGGCCCGGGCCGCCCGGTCACGTTCCCGGTCGTCCGCACCAGCCCCGCGGCCTCCAGACGCGCCAGCAGCTGCGAGGCGGTGGGTTTGGACAGTCCGGTCAGCGCCCCGATCTGGGTGCGGGTCAGCGGCCCCTGCGACACCAGCAGATCGAGCGCGGCGCGGTCGTTCATGGCCCGCAGGACCCGCGGCGTCCCAGGGGTCCCTTGCGCTTGCTGCCCGCCGGCCATGACCGTCACCCCGTTCGTCGGCGGCCGTGACGGCCACCCAGCATCTGTTAGGAAACCTTCCAATCGATGGACAGGAAGGTAGGTCGCGGGTCGGGGCGGCGTCAATGGGTTGCGCACGGTGAGTTGCCGGCGGAGCACGCCGGGGCGCGGTGGGCGGCTACGGAGCCGGGGCGGGTGGGCGCGGGAACGGCGAAGGGGCAGCTGCGAGGTTGTCGCAGCCGCCCCTTGTGCGGTGGGTGAGGCGCCCGGCGTCACTACGCCGGCGTCGTTTCGCCCGGCGTCACTTCCCGAGCTTCGGCGGCGCCGCTATCGGGTCGGTCGCCAGGGACTGCGGGGACGTCGGGTTGTTGAGGGCCGAGGGGGCGCCCATGGCGGCGGTGGGGTCCGCCGGGACCGCCGGCTCCTCCTCCTCTTCCGGGAGGGGGCGCGGGGCGAGGTGGACGCCGGCGGCGTCCAGGGCGCGCTTGATGCGCCAGCGCAGTTCGCGCTCCACGCCCAGGGCCTTGCCGGGCATGGTCTTGGCCGAGACGCTGAGGGTGACCGTGTCCAGGTGCACCTCGCTCAGGCCGAGCACCTCCACCGGCTCCCACAGCTGCTCGTTCCACGGCTCCGCCTTGGACATCTCCTCGCCGGCGGCGGTGATGGTGTCGCGGGCGCGCTCCAGGTCCTGGTCGGCGGCGATCACGACGTCGACGGAGGCCGTGGACCAGCCCTGGCTGAGGTTCCCGATCCGCTTGACCTCGCCGTTGCGGATGTACCAGATGGCGCCGTTGGGGCCCCGCAGCTTGGTGACCCGCAGGCCGACCTCGATGACCGTGCCGGTGGCCACGCCCGCGTCGATCTCGTCGCCGACGCCGTACTGGTCCTCCAGGATCATGAAGACGCCGGAGAGGAAGTCGGTGACGAGGTTGCGGGCGCCGAAGCCGATGGCGACACCGGCCACACCGGCGCTCGCCAGCAGCGGCGCGAGGTTGATCTGGAGCACCGAGAGCACCGTCAGCGCGGCGGTACCCATGATCACGAAGGAGGCGACGCTGCGCAGCACGGAGCCGATGGCCTCGGAGCGCTGGCGCCGGCGCTCGGCGTTGACCAGCAGACCGCCCAGCGCGGTGCCCTGGGCGGCGGCCGCGGTGCGGTTCATCCGCTCGATGAACTTGGTGATGGTGCGGCGAATCACATGGCGGAGCACCACCGCGATCACGAGGATCAGCAGGATCTGCAGGCCGGACGTGAGCCACGTCCCCCAGTTCTCCGACACCCAGCCGGCGGCGTTGGTGGCCTTCTGTGTGGCCTCGTCGAGCGAGGTCGGGCCGGTGGAGTCGGGTGCGGCCGCGCGCAGGGGCGCGGCGGCGACCGGCGAAGCGGACCAGAACACAGTCGAACCTTCCGTGTGGGACAGCAGACCCGGAACCGCGGGGTCCCCGGGGCCGGGCAGGCCATCCACACTAACGGGGCAACGGGGGCGGTCCGTGCCCGTGTTCGAGCCGGGAGGTCCCCGGGAGGCCGAAATGAGCCGTATCCGCGGGGAAGTGCGGGGGTGTGGTGGAAAACACCTCCGGCCCGTTACTCGGTCATGGTGGCGCTCCGACCAGGCACCGGGGGACACTGTGGGGAGATCGTCCCGGCGCGAGCCACGCGCCGCCGGCGTACAAGGAGGCACCCGTGCCGCATGTCCTGGTCCTCAACGCGTCGTACGAGCCGCTCGGCGTCGTACCGCTCCGCCGCGCGCTCATCCTCGTACTCAATGAGAAGGCTGTGAGCCTCGAGGAGTCCGGCGCCCTGATGCACAGCGCGACCCGTGTCGTTCCGGCTCCGAGTGTGGTCCGCTTGAAGCGGTTCGTGCGGGTGCCCTTTCGCGGCCCCGTGCCACTGACCCGCCGGGCGCTGTTCGCCCGTGACGGCGGGCGCTGTATGTACTGCGGTGGCGTCGCAACCAGCGTCGACCACGTCATCCCGCGCAGTCGCGGCGGTCAGCACACCTGGGAGAACGTCGTCGCCGCCTGCCGGCGATGCAATCACGTCAAGGCCGACCGCCATGTCGCCGAGATCGGCTGGCGGCTGCGCCATCAGCCCGCCCCGCCGTCAGGACTGGCGTGGCGGATCATCGGCACGGGCCATCGCGATCCGCGCTGGCTGCCGTATTTGCAGCCGTACGGCGCGGATGACGCCTTGGCCCGGATCGACGCCGTATCGGCGTAGCCGGGCCTTTGTACGTGTGGGCCGCCGTGCGGACGGAGTGACGCTCCGTCCGTACGGCGGCGGCACGGCGCCCGCCGCCCAGCGCTATCCGCGGTCCTCGACCGCGTACGCCTCCACCGACCACAGCGAGTACCCGAAGCGGGTGGCCCGCTTGTCGCCCTGTATCCGTACGAAGCGGGCGTCCTTCGCGTCCATCCTGACCGACTCGCGGCCGCCCTTGCCGTCCCGCACCGTGGCGGCCGTGCGCCAGCTGCGGCCGTCCGGGGAGACCTGGATGCGGTAGCGGGCCGCGTAGGCGTCCTGCCAGTTCAGCACGAGCCGGCCGAGGCGGGTCGGGTGCGCCAGCGCGAACTGGAGCCAGGCGCCGTCGTCGGCGGTCGAGGACCAGCGGGTCTTGGGATTGCCGTCGGTGACGGCCGAGGCCGGGAAGTCGGCGGTCTCGTCCCCCGAGGACGTGGCGACGGCGCCGCGCGCCAGGTCCTCGCCGCCGGTGCGCGGATAGGCGCGCAGGGACAGCGTCTGCTCCTCGCCGCCGAAGGCCACCGGGATCTCATACGTCCCAAAGGTGGCGGATTCGGGCACGTCGATGCTGATGCGGACGGTGGCGGTGCCGCCCCGCGGCGCGGTGACCTCCTTGGGCGCGTGCACGGTGAAGCCCTTGGGCGCCTTGACCGTCAGTTTCTCGCGGACGTCGGCCGGGCGGCGGGAGAAGAGCCGGGCCTCGACCGTCGCGCTGCCGCCGGCCGGTGCGTCCGCCTCCTTGCGGGACAGTTCGAGCCCGGCCGGCGGGGTGTCGTCGAACCAGGGGGTCAGGGCGTGGACGGACGGGGCCTCCGCGCCGTTCTCCCAGGTCAGACGGACCGCGTCGGCGCGCAGCCGGGGGGTGCGGGACTCGGTCCAGCCGGTCGCGGAGAGCCGGTCGAGGCGGCGCCAGCCCTCGCCGGGGACATGTGCCTGAAGCTGGACGCCGCCCGCGGACGGCCCCGGGTCGGTCAGCGCGGTGACCGCGGCCAGCGGGCGGGCCCGTTCGAAGGGGACGGTGAGGGAGGTGGGATCGGCGCCCTCGGTGGGACGGGGGGCGTCGCCGCGGGTGCCGACCCAGGCGTCGGCCTCGGTCATCGCCCGCTGGAGGAACGGCGCCAGCACACCCTTGCCGACCGTCGCCGGGCTCCGCTCGGCCTCCTTGCGCAGCCGCTGCACCGCGCGCTGGGCCGACCAGGCGGCGTCGCCGTCGCCCCGGGCCTGCGCCGTCAGTGCGTCCACGGCCTGCTCGCCGGCGCTGCCGTAACGCGCCAACTGCTCGGCCCAGGGCCGTATTTCGGCGGCCAGGTCCGAGTTGAGGTCCTCGGGGGCGGTGCTCATGGCGTGGAAGGCGGTGCGCAGCGCCCTGGCCGCCTTGGCGTAGTCGGGGTCCTTGCCGGGCCGGCCGCCGTTGACCGCCGCCTCGCGGGCCTCCCAGAAGCGGTCGATCAGGGGGCGCAGATACCCGGACTCGTCGCGGTTCAGCAGCGAGGACGAGGCGTTGCCGGCGAGCGCGCGCAGGGCGGCGCGGGCCCGGGGGGCGCCGCCCGCCAGGTCGTCGATGGCCGCCTCCCAGGACTCCGCCGGGCGGTACTCGCGCGGGTTCCAGGCGTAGTCGGCGCTGGTGAAGAGCGGGATACGGGAGGCCAGCGGCTGCTCCATGGCGTTGGCGAGCAGCGCCGAGGAGCCGGTGGCGACGGCCGGCTCACGGCCGCGGTAGGGGCCGAGGAAGATCCGGTCCTGCGCGTAGTCGTTGACCGGGTAGTTGTCCATGGTGACCAGCTGGTGGCCGAACGCCTGGCGGGCGGTGGACAGTTCGCTGCCGGTGATGGTCCGCGGGACCACCCCGACGCCGGTCCAGGCCACCTCGACCCGGTCGCCGAGGGCGTCGGCGAGCGCGCTGCGGTACGCCGTCGAGCCGTCCTGGTAGTACTCGGTCGGCATCAGCGACAGCGGCGCGGCATCCGGGTGCCGCTCGCGCAGATGGGCGGCGAGGGCGTTGGCGACGCGGGCCTGCGCCTTGGCGGCCGCCTCGGGACCGGTGCCGAAGGCGTCCTCGTCGGCGCCGCAGTGCCACTCGTCGTAGCTGACGTCCTGGAACTGCAGCTGGAAGGAGCGCACCCCCAGCGCCCACATCGCGTCCACCTTGCGCCGCAGCGCCCGCAGGTCCTCCTCGGAGGAGAAGCACAGCGCCTGGCCGGGGGCGAGCGCCCAGCCCAGCGTGACGTGGTTGGCGCGGGCCCGCTCGGCCAGCGCCCGGAAGTCCTCGCGCTGCGCGGCCGGGTACGGGTCGCGCCAGCGGGCCTGGCGGTAGGGGTCGTCGCCGGGCGCGTACAGATAGCGGTTCTGCTTGGTGCGGCCCATGAAGTCCAGCTGGGCGAGCCGCTGCGCCCGGCTCCACGGCTGGCCGTAGAACCCCTCGGTGGTGCCGCGCACCGCCGTGCCGGGCCAGTCCCGTACGGCCACCGACGCCAGCTGCCGTCCGCCCCCCTCGTGGTCCGCGCCGTCGGTGACCAGCTGCCGCAGGGTCTGCGCGGCGTGGAAGAGGCCGTCCGGGCCGACGCCGGCCAGCGCGACCGTGTCCCGCCCGCCGACCTGGCCCACGGCGAGCCGGTAGCCGCCGGAGGGCAGATCGCCGCGGGCCGGTGCGCGCAGCGCCCGCAGCGCCTCCTCGGCCCGCTCGCCGCCGACCAGGATCACCGGCCCGGCCGCGGGCAGCCGCTCGCCGGGCGCCGTCCGGCGGACCGTGCGCACCCCGGCGTCCCGCAGCAGACCGCGCAGCACGTCCAGGGTGTACGGGTCGGTGTCCGGCGCGGCCACCAGCGTCGCCTCGCCGCCCAGGGGCACGGCGGTGCCGAGCTCCTGCAGCGACTGGGGGCGCGGCCAGACGGCGGGCAGCCGCCCGGCGCCGGCCGGCCGGTCCGGCTGGTCGGGGGTGCCGACGGCCCGGTCCGCGGGCGCCGCCTGGGCGCTGGGCACCCCGCCGAGCAGCCCGCCGATGACCGCGGCGGCCAGGGCGGTGGTCCCCGCCGCCCGCGCGCGGGCGCCCGCACCGCTCCCCCTGCCGCTCCTACCGATTCTTCCGACGCTCCACACGCCCCGGCCTCGCACGGCTGCTCCTCGTCCCCGTCCATCACTCGCCGGCTTCCACCGGCGCCCCGTATTTCCCGCCGATGTCCGTTCGGACAGACCTTCGGCCGTGAGCCCACCATTGTGGCGGTGAGGGTGTCAACCGGGCGATGCCGGGGTCCGGACGGCTGTGCGGACGCGGGGGGTGCGGCCGGTGCTCCGGGCGGTTGTGCGCGAGGGCGCCGGTCCGCAGGAATTCCGTCGCGGAGGCCGGTTGCGACGCGTTCTGTGTGTCCGCGGGTGTCCCGGGCAGTGAAATCGCCTGCGTGGGGGATAATGTGACGTGGGTCACGTTTCGTGAGCAGATGCGTCTGCGCTCGTGTCGAGTGGGTAGGGCCCACGTGTCCCACTATCGATGAACGGGAGGCCTTCGTGGCCGCGTCCGCTCAACTGCTCCTCGACGCTCTGTCCTCCAAACCGGGAGGTGCGACGATGGAGTCCGATCTCTTCGACGGGGTGTCCAACCCCGACTCCGGCCTGGACGGCTCCGGGTCCTTCAGCTTCGTCGAGCCGCCCCTGACCAGCGAGCCCCCGCTCGCCGACGCAGCGCCCCTGACCAGCGAGGTGCCGATCGCCGCCGAGCTGCCGCTGACCAGCGAGCCGACGGCCGCCGGCCTGGGCACGGAGTCCATGGAGGTCTGAGGGCCCATGGGGCGTGCTCGGCTCGCCCGGTTGTACGGCGTCGCCACGTCGTACACACCCGCACCGGGCAGGACCATCAAGATCGCCGACGACACCGTCGTCGCCGTGCTCGCCGCACTGGGGGTCGACGCCTCCACCCCGCACGCCGTACGCACCGCCCTGGCCGCCTACGAGGACGGACCGGGCCGCGCCCTGCTGCCGCCCACCGTCGTCGCCCGCCCGGGCCGGGCGCCCGACCTCGCCGGTCTCCCCAAGGGCACCGTCCTTCGGGTGGAGCCCGAGGGCGGGGAGCCCCCCGGCGACCTGACCGGGCCCGAGCCGCGGGAGCTGGCCCGGCTGCCCCTGGGCGTCCATACGCTCCGCGCCCACGCCCCCGACGGGCGCCGCGCCCGCGCCCACCTGATCGTCGCGCCCGACCGGGTGCCCGCACCGCCCGGCCGCAGCCACGGCTTCCTGGTGCAGCTGTACTCCCTGCTGTCCCGGCAGTCCTGGGGCATGGGCGACCTCGGTGACCTCGCCGACCTCGCCGCCTGGTCCGGACGCGCGCTGGGCACCGGCTTCGTCCAGCTCAACCCGCTGCACGCGGCCGTCCCCGGTCCGCCCACCGACCCCTCGCCCTACCGCCCCTCCTCCCGCCGCTTCCCCGACCCGGTCCATCTGCGGATCGAGCACATCCCGGAGTACGCCCGGCTGACCGGCGCCGCCCGCTTACGGGCCGACGAGCTGGCCGCCCGGGCCGGCGCGCTGCGCGCCGAGGTGCTCGACCGCGGCGCGCTGATCGACCGGGACGCGGTCTGGGCGCTCAAGCGCGAGGCCCTGGAGCTGCTGTCGGCGGTCCCGCTCACACCGGGCCGGCGGGCCGCGTACTGCGACTTCCTCGCCGAACAGGGGCAGGCGCTGGAGGACCACGCCACCTGGTGCGCGATCGCCGAGCGCCACGGCTCCGACTGGCGCGGCTGGCCCGCCGAACTGCGCGATCCGCGCTCCCCGGGCACCGCCCGGCTGCGGCCGCGGCTGCTGGCGCGGATCGACTTCCACTGCCGGCTCGCCTGGCTCACCGACCAGCAGCTGGCCGCCGCGCAGCGGGCCGCGCGGGAGGCCGGGATGGGGGTCGGGCTGGTGCACGACCTCGCCGTCGGTGTCCACCCCTGCGGCGCCGACACCTGGGCGCAGCAGGACGCCTTCGCCGCGGGCATGTCCATCGGGGCGCCGCCCGACGCCTTCAACGCCCGCGGCCAGGACTGGGGCCTGCCGCCGTGGCGCCCGGACGCCCTGGCCGCCGCGGGCTACGCCCCGTACCGCGAGCTGCTGCGCGGACTGCTGCGGCACGCCGGCGCGCTGCGCATCGACCATGTGATGGGGCTGTTCCGGCTGTGGTGGGTGCCCGAGGGCCGGCCGCCGACCGAGGGCGCGTACGTCCGCTACGACGGCGAGGCGATGCTCTCGGTGCTCGCCCTGGAGGCCCACCGGAGCGGCGCCGCGGTGATCGGCGAGGACCTGGGCACGGTGGAGCCGGGGGTGCGCGGCGAACTGGCCGAACGGGGCGTCCTGGGCACGTCGGTGCTGTGGTTCGAGCGGGATTACGGGAACGGGGGCGGGGAGTCGGCCGCGGCCGGGGACGCCGACGAGGCGGCCGCCCCGCAGCCCGCCGAGGCCCGGATCCTGGCCCCCGACGAGTGGCGCAGCGCCTGCCTGGCCACCGTCACCACCCACGACCTGCCGTCCACCGCCGCCCGCCTGACCGGCGAGGACGTCGCCCTGCGGGAACGGCTCGGGCTGCTGGCCGGACCGCCGGAGCGGGAGCGGTCCCGGGCCGCCTACGAACTCGGCGAGTGGCTGGGGGAGTTGGTGCGGCGCGGGCTGCTGCCCGAGGGGGCGGGTGACGAGGAGGCGGCGGTCAGGGCCGTGCACCGCTTCCTGGTGCGCACCCCGGCGCGGATGGTCGGGGTGTGGCTGCCCGACGCGGTGGGCGACCGGCGCCCGCAGAACCTCCCGGGGACATGGGATGAATACCCGAACTGGCGCCTGCCGATCGCCGGCCCCGAGGGACGTCCGCAGACCCTCGAAGAGCTGGCGGCCTCGCCCCGACTCCACGCACTTATGCGGGAGTTGTCGCACGAACTGCGCTGAATCCAGCTGCCGCGCACACCCTTCCGGTCTCCCGCGCTGTCCGGCACCATGCCCTCGACACCATCCAGACATCCGACCATTCGGGCCTGTGTTTGTGTGCTCGTCATGGTTCGGCGAGGTGGAGGGAACCATGGCTCCTCGCAGCATCCGGCGGACGCTGTGCGCGCTCGCGCTGACCGCGGCCGCCGCGCTCGTCCCCGTCCACAGCTCCCTGGCCCAGTCGCCACCGGCCGCCGGGCTCCCGGCCGCCGGCCCCTGCGATCGGCCCGTACGCCCGGCCTCCCAGATGGCCGTCGAGCCCTGCGACACCCCCGGCCGGATCATCGACAAGGCCGCCCACATCGTGCCCACCAAGGGGCAACTCGCCTGGCAGCACCGGGAGGTCACCGCCTTCACCCACTTCGGGATGAACACCTTCACGAATCGTGAATGGGGATCCGGCGCCGAGGACGAGAAGCTCTTCGACCTCCTGGGGCCCGCCCGCTCCGGCTCCTTCCGCAGGGACGTCGCCCAGTGGATGCGTGCGTACAAGGCGGCCGGTGCCGAGCAGGTGATGCTGACCGCCAAGCACCACGACGGCTTCGTGCTCTACCCGAGCCGCTACACCCCGCACTCCGTCGCCGCGAGCCCCGGCCGCCCCGATGTCGTCGGCGCCTATGTCGAGGCCGCCCGCCGGGCCGGACTGAAGGTCGGGATCTACCTCTCGCCCTCCGACGGGGCCGAACTGCCGCACGCCTGGCACGCGCGGTGGGTCGAGGAGATCCGCATCAAGCAGCAGGAGGGCCGGCCGCTCAGCCTGCCCGAGCGGGTCGCGCTGGAGGACGGTGCGTACGCACCGCGCGGCCTGGGCCGGTTCGGCAACGGCAGCGAGGTCACCGAGCGCACCATCCCCACCCTGGTCCCCGGTGACGACCGGGCCGCCGCCGTCCGCAGCGGCCGGCTGCCCGTCTTCCGCGTCCGGGCGGACGACTACGACGCGTACTACCTCAACCAGGTATACGAGCTGTTCACCCAGTACGGGCCCCTCGACGAGCTGTGGCTGGACGGCGCGAACCCCTGGACGGACTCCGGCATCACCCAGAAGTACCAGGTCGCACAGTGGTTCCGGCTGATCCACCGGCTCTCCCCGGACACCGTGGTCTTCGCCGGGCCGCAGGGCGCCCGCTGGGTCGGCAACGAAAGCGGCGTGGCCCGCGAGACGGAGTGGAGCGTCACCCCCTCCGCGGCCGACCCGTGGACCGTCATGGCCGGCGGGCTGCCCCACGACTCCACCGACCCCGACATCGGCTCCCGCGCCCGGCTGCTGGCGCCCACCACCAGGTACCTCCAGTGGTACCCGGCCGAGGCCGATGTCTCGCTGCGGCCGGGCTGGTTCCACCACCCCGGTGAACGGCCCAAGACGCCGGCGCAGTTGGTGGACCTGTACGAGAGGAGCGTGGGCCGCAACGCCACGCTGCTGCTGAACGTCCCGCCCGCCAAGGACGGCCGGATCGCCGCCGAGGACGTCGCCTCGCTCACCGCCTTCGGGACGGCCGTGCGCGAGACCTACGGCAGGGACCTGCGGGCGGCCGGACCGGGGCCCTGGACCTTCGACCGGATCGGGCTCGCGGAGGACATCCGCCACGGCCAGCGGGTCGAGCGCTTCGCCGTACGGGCGCGGACCGGCGGGACGTGGACGACGCTCGCGCGCGGCACCACCATCGGGCACCGGAGGATCCTCGCGCTGCCGCGGCCGGTGACGGCGGACGCCGTACGGGTCGTCGTCGAGGAAGCCCGCGGGCGGACCCGCCTCGCACCGGTGACGCTGCACCTCGGCCGGGGAGCGGGCGGCTGAGGGGGCCGTTGCGCCACCCCGGGCGCGCGGGGCGGCGGGGCGTCCGATACGTTGACTTCGTGAGCAACAAGGTCAATAAGAATGTCCTGCGCGCCGGAACCATCACCGCCGGCACCGCGCTGCTGCTGCTGATGTCGTCCCCCGCGTTTGCGCTCGCCCGCGACGACGGTGACGACCCGGGTCCGGGCCTGAGCGTGATCGAGACGCTCGGCCTCTATGTCGTAGCCCCCATCGTGATCTTCCTGATCATCGCCGGACTGGTCATGGTGAGTGACAAGTCCCGCAAGCAGGCCAAGTCCTAGGACCTGCTCGCCCGACGGCCGCCGGTGCGGCCGGCACGGGCACCAGCGACGCCTCAAGGGCGCCCATCGGTGACAAGAACCGAGGGGCGCCCTTTGTCGTACCCGGATATTTCCGCAGGTGAAAAAGGGGTTGCGAGGCGGCTATCGAGCGATTTTCGGCCGGTTTGCGAGGGGCCCGCGTTTAACCGGCCCTAACCTACGATGACGTAACCTACGCAGCCGTAGGTCAAACCTACGGCCCCGTAGGTCATCGTCCCCCTGGAGTTCCCCCGTGACCATCGCCCCCGCCCGCCATAACGGAGAGCGCGGCCAGGCCGCCTGGAGCGACGCCCAGCTGCTCTACGCACTCGAAGAGGTCGTCGAGAAGGAACTCAACCGGCACGAGAAGGTCGCCAAGGAGTGGATGCCCCACCAGTACGTCCCCTGGAGCGACGGCCGGAACTTCCCCGGGGTGCTGGAGGACGGCGAGGCCTGGGCTCCCGAGCAGTCCAAGGTCACCGACATCGGTCGGATCGCCCTGGTGGTCAACCTCCTCACCGAGGACAACCTCCCCAGCTACCACCACGAGATCGCCACCCTCTTCGGACGTGACGGCGCCTGGGGCACCTGGGTGCACCGCTGGACCGCCGAGGAGGGCCGGCACGGCATCGTGATGCGCGACTACCTGCTCACCAGCCGGGCCGTCGACCCCGACGAGCTGGAGCGGTTCCGCATGGCCCACATGTCGGAGGGCTTCGAGTCCGACAACGCGCACAGCATGCTGCACTCGGTGGCCTACGTCGCCTTCCAGGAGCTGGCCACCCGCATCTCGCACCGCAACACCGGCCACCACTCCGGCGACCCGGTCTGCGACCGGATGCTCGCCCGGATCGCCGCGGACGAGAACCTCCACATGCTCTTCTACCGCAACCTCCTGGGCGCGGCGTTCGAGCTGGCCCCCGACCAGACCATGTGCGCCGTACGCGATGTGGTCACCGGCTTCCGGATGCCCGGCCACGGCATGCCCGGCTTCGAGCGGGCCGCCGCCCGGATGGCCCTCGGCGGGATCTACAACCTGCGCATCCACCACGACGACGTGCTGCAGCCGGTGCTGCGCTTTCTGAAGGTGCTGGAGATCGGCGGCCTGGGTCCCGCGGGTCTGGCGGCGCAGGAGGAGCTGGGGCTGTTCATGAACGGCCTGGACGCTCAGGCGCGGAAGTTCGACGAGCGGCAGGCGGCCATCCTCGCCCGCCGGCAGGCCCGCAGGTAACGCGGCCGCCGGTCGTCACATCTTTCAGTTCACCTAAAAGGTTTGATCGAAATTATTCGATGGACCTGATGGGTTCGGGGCTGCCACGGTGGAGGCTCACCACCACCGAGGAGAGGAAGCCGTGGCAGTCCTGGAGCGCGTCCGTAGGCACCGCACACCCTCCGCGCAGGGCGGGGGCACCCCCGTGCGGGCGGGGGAGAAGCCAGGCGCGGGGGCGACGTCGCGAGCGGGGGCGGGCCTGGCCCTCGCCCTGGCGGCGACCGTGGTCTGGTCCGGCAACTTCGTCATCGCCCGGGCCCTGCACGATGCCGTCCCGCCCGTCCAGACCGCCTTCTGGCGCTGGATCATCGCGCTGCTCGCGGTCGCACCGTTCGCCCTCGCGCAGGTCCGCCGCCAGTGGCCGGCCGTCCGCCGGCACCTCGGATTCCTGGCGCTGGCCGCCCTGTTGGGCGTCACCTGCTTCAACACCCTCGTCTACCAAGCCGGGCGCTCCACTTCGGCCACCAACATGGCCATGATCGCGGCCGCCTCGCCGATGATGATCGCCCTCTTCGACCTCGTCGGCGGGCGACGCGGCCAGGCGCGCGTCAGGCTCGGCGCGCGCCGGGTGGCCGGCATGCTGCTCGCACTGCTCGGCGTCGACACCCTGGTCGGCAAGGGCTCACCGACCGCCCTGTGGCGACTCGACTTCACCGCCGGCGACCTGTGGATGCTCGCCGCGACCGCCACGTTCGCCGGCTACAGCGCCCTGCTGCGCCGCCGGCCCCCGGAAATCGGCGGGCGCGCCTTCCTCTTCGTGACCTTCGCGCTGGGCGCGGCCATGCTCGCGCCCGCCTACGGGGTGAGCCTCGCCGTCGAGGGCGGCTTCACCCCCGGCGCCGCGACGGTCGGGCCGCTGCTCTACATAGGCCTGCTGTCCTCGGCCGTCGCCTACTTCACCTGGAACAAGGCGATCGCCCTGGTCGGCGCCGCCCGCGCCGGGGTCGTCTACTACCTCCAGCCGGTGTGCGTGGCGCTGCTCTCGCTGGCCGTCCTGGGCGAGCCCGTCGGGCCCGTGCAACTGCTGTGCATGGCGCTGATCGTGGCCGGTGTCGCCCTGGGGGCGGCGGGCGCCCGGCGGTGAGCGCCGCGCCGGGTGCGTACGCTGCCCGCATGGCCGACTGGGACATCAAAAAGCTGCGTATCCTGCGCACCCTTCAAGAGCTGGGCACGGTCACCGCGACCGCCGAGGCGCTGCACATGACACCCTCGGCGGTCTCGCAGCAGCTGACCGGCCTGGCCAGGTCGCTCGGGGTGACGCTGCTGGAGGCCCAGGGCCGACGGGTGCGGCTGACCGACGCCGCGCAGCTGGTGCTGCGGCACGCCGAGGCGGTCTTCGCGCAACTGGAGCGCGCGGACGCGGAGTTGCTGGGCTACCTCCAGGGCGAGGCCGGCCAGGTGCGCCTCGGCGCGTTCTCCACGGCCATCCCCGCGCTGGTGGTCCCCGCCGTCCAGGAGCTGCGCCGCACCCACCCGGGCCTGTCGGTCGCCGTACGGGAGGCGGAGGCGGAGGCCGCCTACGAGCTGCTGGCGGAGGGCAGCGTCGACCTGGCGCTGTCGCTGGCCGCGCACGCCCCCACCCCGCGCGACCCCAAGTTCAGCCGGGTCGCGCTGCTCGCCGACCCGCTGGACGTGGCGCTGCCGGCCGGCCATCCGCTGGCCTCCGAGCCGGGACTGCGGCTGGCCGACCTGGCGGGCGAACCCTGGATCTTCGGCAGCAGCGGGCCCTGGTCGCAGATCACCACCGCCGCCTGCGAGAACGCCGGGTTCGTGCCCGAGCAGGCGCACGCCGCAGCCGACTGGAGCGCGATCTGGGCGATGGTCGCGGCGGGCATGGGGGTGGCGCTGGTGCCCCGGATGGCGATGGCGGGCGGTATCGGCGCCTTCGGGGGCGGGGAGCCGGGCGGACGGGACGGCCGGGCCCGGGTCGCGTTGCGGGTGCTGTCCGGAGACCAGCCGCGGCGCCATGTGGTCGCGGCCGTCCGGCGCGGCTCCGAAGGGGCGCCGGGGCTGGCCCGCGTACTGGCCGCGCTCCGCCAGGCGGCCATCGCCCAGGCGCCCCGGGAGGGCTTCCACACCGGCGGCTGAACGGGCGGACCGTCCCGCCTACCGTTCAGCTCTGCTGAACATATTCCTCAAAAACTTTCGATGGACCTGTGGGGTGGTCCGCTGCGACGGTGGACCGGTCCGCACCACCCCGGCACATCGAAGGGCGACGATGACCCACACCCCGGCCGACACCACCGACCCGCACGCCAACGACGCCGATCCGTACGGCGGCGGAGACCCCTACGCCGACTACCGCGGCGGGGACTTCCCCTTCACCTCGCTCGTCGATCTCGCCGACCGCCGCTTCGGCGCCGGTGTGATCGCAGCGAACGACGAGTTCTTCGCCGAGCGCGAGAATCTGCTGAAGCCGACCCCGGCGGTCTTCGACCCCGAGCACTTCGGCCACAAGGGCAAGATCATGGACGGCTGGGAGACCCGGCGCCGCCGCGGCGCCGACGGCGAGAACCCCTTCCCGACCGACGACGAGCACGACTGGGCGCTGATCCGCCTCGCCGCCCCCGGCGTGATCCGCGGCATCATCGTCGACACCGCCCACTTCCGGGGCAACTACCCCCAGCAGATCACCGTCGAGGCGACGTCGCTGCCCGGCAGCCCCAGCCCCGAGCAGCTGCTCGCCGACGACGTGAAGTGGGAGGAGCTGGTACCGCGCACACCCGTCCGCGGCCACGCCGCCAACGGCTTCGAGGTCACCGTCGAGCGCCGCTTCACGCACCTGCGCCTCAAGCAGCACCCCGACGGCGGCATAGCTCGCCTCCGGGTCTACGGCGAGGTCGTGCCGGACCCGGAGTGGCTCGATGTGCTCGGCACCCTCGACCTGGCCTCCGTCATGCACGGCGGCACCGTCGAGGACGCCTCCGACCGCTTCTACTCCTCGCCCACCCAGATCATCCAGCCCGATCTGTCCCGCAAGATGGACGACGGCTGGGAGAACCGCCGCCGCCGGGTCAAGGGCACCCACGACTGGGTGCGCTTCCGCCTCGCTGCCCAGGGCGAGATCCGCGCCGTCGAGATCGACACCGCCTACCTCAAGGGCAACTCCGCGGGCTGGGCCGCCCTGTACGGCTGCGACGCGGCCGCGGGCGACCCGGCCGACGACGCCTCGTGGTTCGAGATCCTGCCGCGCACGAAGCTGCAGCCCGACACCCCGCACCGCTTCGCGCTGCCGCGCCGGGTGACCGCCACCCACGTACGGCTGGATGTCTTCCCCGACGGCGGCCTCGCCCGTATGCGTCTGCACGGCGACCTCACCGAAACCGGCCGCGCCGACCTGGTCCGCCGCTTCGACGAGCTCAGCGGCTGAGCCGCCCCCTGTTTGCACCGGGCCCCGGTAGGAGGGGGCGGGGCCCGGCGCACACTTCCCCCGCGCCCTTCGAGGAGCCGGGGGACACCCCATCGCCCGGCGGACGGCAACGCAGCTGGCGCCCGTCCGCCGGGCGGCACCACGCTTCCGTGGTGGCCGGCGACTCGTCGGACGGGCCCTACGCCGCCGCGTCCGCCGCCTGGGCCTTCAGCGCCCGCTCGATCCCCGCGCGCGATTCGGTGACCAGGCGGCGCAGCGCCGCGCTCGGTTCGGCCGAGGCCAGCCAGGCGTCGGTGGCGTCCAGGGTCTCGGGGGAGACCTGCAGCGCCGGGTAGAGGCCCACCGCGATCTGCTGGGCCATCTCGTGGCTGCGGGAGTCCCAGACGGACTTCACCGCGTCGAAGTACTTCGCGGTGTACGGCGCCAGCAGCTCCCGCTGGTCGGTCTGCACGAAGCCGCCGATGACGGCCTCCTGCACGGCGTTGGGGAGCTTGTCGGACTCCACGACCGAGGCCCAGGCCCCGGCCTTGGCCTCCTCGGTCGGACGCGCCGCGCGGGCCGTCGCCGCATGCCGCTCGCCCGCCGAGGTCTTGTCCCGCTCCAGCTCCGCCGCGATGGCCTCCTCGTCCGCCCGGCCGGTGGCCGCCAGCCGCTGCAGCAGCGACCAGCGCAGCTCGGTGTCCACCGCCAGCCCGGAGATCTCCGTCGTGCCGTCCAGCAGCCCCTGCAGCAGATCGAGTTGCTCGTCGGTACGGGCCGCGGCGGCGAACGCCCTGGCCCAGGCCAGCTGGTGGTCGCTGCCCGGCTCGGCCGCCCGCAGGTGCTCGGCGGCCGCGTCGGTCCAGATCGCCAGCCCCTGCTCGCGCCACTTCGGCGCCGCGTACAGGTCCAGCGCCAGCTTCACCTGGCGGTGCAGCGACTGGACGACACCGATGTCCGACTCCTTGCCGATGCCCGACAGCACCAGCGACAGGTAGTCACGGGTGGCCAGTTCGGCGTCCCGCGTCATGTCCCAGGCCGACGCCCACGACAGCGCACGCGGCAGCGACTCGGTGAAGTCCCCGAGGTGCTCGGTGACGACCTTCAGCGACTCCTCGTCCAGCCGGACCTTCGCATACGACAGGTCGTCGTCGTTGAGCAGCACGACGGCCGGCCGCTGCGTGCCCACCAGCTCGGGCACGGCGGTCCGCGCACCGTCCACGTCCAGCTCGATCCGCCCGGTGCGCACCAGCTTGCCGTCCTGCAGCTCGTAGGAGCCGATCGCGATCCGGTGCGGCCGCAGCACCGGCTCGCCCTTCGCGCCGGCGGGCAGCGCCGGAGCCTCCTGCCGGACCGCGAACGAGGTGATCACGCCGTCCGCGTCGACCTCGATCTCCGGCCGGAGGATGTTGATCCCGGCCGTCTCCAGCCACTTCTTGGACCAGGTCTTCAGATCCCGCCCGCTGGTCTCCTCCAGCGCGCCCAGCAGATCGCTCAGCCGGGTGTTGCCGTAGGCGTGCGCCTTGAAGTAGGCCTGCACACCCTTGAAGAACTCCTCCATGCCGACGTAGGCGACCAGCTGCTTGAGGACGCTGGCGCCCTTGGCGTAGGTGATGCCGTCGAAGTTGACCAGCACATCGTCGAGATCGCGGATCTCGGCCATGATCGGGTGGGTGGACGGCAGCTGGTCCTGCCGGTAGGCCCAGGTCTTCATGGAGTTGGCGAACGTCGTCCACGAGTGCGGCCACTTGCTGCCGGGCGCGTAGGCCTGGCAGGCGATGGAGGTGTACGTGGCGAACGACTCGTTCAGCCACAGGTCGTTCCACCACTCCATGGTGACCAGGTCGCCGAACCACATGTGCGCCAGCTCGTGCAGGATCGTCTCCGCCCGCACCTCGTACGCCGCGTCCGTCACCTTCGACCGGAAGACGTACTGGTCGCGGATGGTGACCGCGCCCGCGTTCTCCATCGCACCGGCGTTGAACTCCGGCACGAAGAGCTGGTCGTACTTCGCGAACGGGTAGGCGTAGTCGAACTTCTCCTGGAACCAGTCGAAGCCCTGCCGGGTGACCTCGAAGATCGCGTCCGCGTCCAGGTGCTCGGCCAGCGACGGCCGGCAGTAGATGCCCAGCGGCACCGACTGCCCGTCCTTCTCGTAGGAGCTGTGCACGCTGTGGTACGGGCCGACGATCAGCGCGGTGACATACGTCGAGATCCGCGGCGTCGGCTCGAAGCGCCAGAGGGTCCCGCTCGGCTCCGGCGTCGGGGAGTTGGAGATCACCGTCCAGCCCTCCGGGGCGTTCACGGTGAACTGGAACGTCGCCTTCAGGTCCGGCTGCTCGAACGAGGCGAACACCCGCCGCGCGTCCGGCACCTCGAACTGCGTGTAGAGGTAGGCCTGCTGGTCCACCGGATCCACGAAACGGTGCAGACCCTCGCCGGTGTTGGTGTACGCGCAGTCCGCGACGACCGTCAGCTCGTTGCGGCCGGCCGGCAGCCCGCGCAGCGCGATCCGCGAGTCCTTGAACACCTCGTCCGGATCCAGCGCGGCGCCGTTGAGCACCACCTCGCGCACGGTCGGCGCCACCAGGTCGATGAAGGAGTCGGCGCCCGCCTCCGCGACATCGAACCGCACCGTCGTCGCGGACCGGTACGTGCCGCCCTCCTGCGCACCGGACAGGTCGAGATCGATCTCGTACGCGTCCACGGTCAGCAGCCGCGCCCGCGCCTGCGCCTCGTCGCGGGTCAGATTCGTGCCAGGCACCCGGTCATCTCCTTCGCATCGGTTGTCGCATCGGACTCTTCGGCCATCCTTCCACGCGGTCGGCGCTGTGACCCGTGAGTAGGGTGAGTGGCAGGCGCGAGCGCCGGGGCCGGGGGAACGGCCCTGACGAAACGCGGCGTCCGGAACCCGCCGGCAATCGCCGCCCACGCGGCCGACGCTGGACGTATGACGACCTACACCCCGCACCCCGTCCCCGCCGCCGCCCTGAAGGAACTCCGCGTCACCGACGACGCCGGGCGGCCCGTCGAGCCCTACCTCGCCCGCGAGGACGGCGTACCGGTGGACTGTGTCGGCAGCCCGCTGCGCTGCTGCCTGCGGGCGATCCGGGCCGGCGAGCGGGTCGCGCTGGTGTCCTATGCGCCGCTGCGCCGCTGGGCGGCCCGGACGGGGGCCGCTCCCGGCGCGTACGACGAGCAGGGGCCGGTGTTCATCCACGCCGAGGAGTGCGGCGGGCCGGACGGGGACGCCGACGGGTACCCCTTCGCACGGCCCGGAGCGCTACGGACCCTGCGCCGCTACGACGCCCGGGGGCAGATCGTCGGCGGGCGGCTCCTGGAGATCCCCCAGGACGCCGTGGCCGGATTCGACGCGGCCTTCGCCGAGGCCTTCGCCGACCCGGAGGTGGCGCTGGTGCACGTACGCGCCGTGGAGTACGGCTGCTTCCAGTTCGAGGTCCGGCGGGCTGGCTGACCCCCTCGCCGCCGAACGCGCGAGTGCCCGTACGGAACAGGGGTCCGTACGGGCACTCGGCGTGCTCGGGTGCGGTCAGCCGCGCAGCTCCGCGGCGACCAGCTCCGCGATCTGGACGGCGTTCAGCGCCGCGCCCTTGCGGAGGTTGTCGTTGGACAGGAACAGCGCCAGGCCGTTGTCGACCGTCTCGTCCCGGCGGATCCGGCCCACGAAGGACGCGTCCTGGCCGGCGGCCTGGAGCGGGGTGGGGACGTCGGAGAGGGCGACGCCGGGGGCGCCGGCCAGCACCTCCTGGGCGCGCTCGGGGCTGATCGGACGCGCGAAGCGGGCGTTGACCTGCAGCGAGTGGCCGCTGAAGACCGGGACGCGGACGCAGGTGCCGGACACCTTCAGCTCCGGGATCTCCAGGATCTTGCGGCTCTCGTGGCGGAGCTTCTGCTCCTCGTCGGTCTCGTTCAGACCGTCGTCGACGATCGAGCCGGCCATCGGCAGGACGTTGAAGGCGATCGGGCGGACGTACTTGTCCGGCGCGGGGAACTCCACGGCCGAGCCGTCGTGCGTCAGCTTGGTGGCGTCCTGCTCGACCGCCTTGCGGACCTGGCCGTCCAGCTCCTCCACGCCGGCCAGACCGCTGCCGGAGACCGCCTGGTAGGTGGCGACGACGAGCGAGACCAGGCCGGCCTCGTCGTGCAGCGGGCGCAGCACCGGCATCGCGGCCATGGTCGTGCAGTTCGGGTTGGCGATGATGCCCTTGGGGCGGTCGGTGATCGCCTGCGGGTTGACCTCGGAGACGACCAGCGGCACCTGGGGGTCGCGGCGCCAGGCCGAGGAGTTGTCGATCACGACGGGGCCCGCGGCGGCGACCTTCTCCGCCAGCGCCTTGGACGTCGCGCCGCCGGCCGAGAACAGGACGATGTCGAGCCCGGAGAAGTCGGCGGTGGCCGCGTCCTCGATCGTGATCTCGGTGTCCTGCCACGGCAGGGTGCGTCCGGCGGACCGGGCCGAAGCGAACAGCCGCAGCTGCTCGACCGGGAAGTTCCGCTCGGCGAGAATGCCCCGCATCACGCCGCCGACCTGTCCGGTGGCTCCGACGATTCCGACCCTCATGGGACTCCTTCTTTCTGGCCTGGCTTCGGTGACTGCTCCAGAACACCTGCTCAGTAGTGCCTCCATCATGTGTGTGACACCCGTCGCCTTGTCCAATCCATTCCAGTCTGTGGAGGGTCGGGGGACCGGACGGACGCGTAGCGTACTGCGCCCGTGGCGGAGCGTGTTCACCAGGCTGGCGCACGGCCTCCTGATACCCCGCGGAGTGAACGCGCGGTGACCGCCGGTCGCACCCCCGGGCAGGGCTGTGTGGCCGGCCGGTGGCCGGCAGATCCCTGTGCGGTGATGGGTTCCCGGCGTTGCGGTGGCGTTCACGCACAGGTCATTCCGGATGCCAACCATCCCTGGTGACGGGGCAGTTGTGCTGCTGGAGGGCGACGAAGCAGTCCCCCTTCGGCCACCACTGGCCCCGGCCGCCTTTGCGTTCGCACCCGGGGAGCCTCGCGTATGTCCCGTATCCGGTCCGCCGCCACTCTCGACCGCCGTACGTTCCTCGCCGCCACCGGAGCCGTCGGCGCCGCCACCGGGCTCGGGCTCGCCTTCGGCGTCGGCCCCGACCGGGCGGCGCAGGCCGCCACCGTCGCCCCCGGCCCGGCCCCGGCCGCGCCCGTCGCCGTCGACGCCCCCGCCGTCCCCCGTGTGCCGTACGCCAGGGGCACCACCCTCGGCTCCGCCGCCGCCCCGCGCGGCAGCGGAGGCTACCGCCGGCTCGCCGACGGCCCCGGCTGGGACCGGGTCGTGCGCGCCGAGCTGGCCGCCGCCCACGGCGGGCGCGAGCGGCGGCGCACCGCGCTGGCGTCGTTCGTGCAGTTCACCGACCTGCACCTGGTCGATGTACAGAGCCCGCTGCGCTACGAGTACCTGCGCGCCGAGACCGCGAGCGCCTGGCGGCCGCAGGAGGCGCTGTCCGTCGCCGGCGTGGTCTCGCTGATCGAGCGGGTCAACGCGCTGCCCGGCGGGCCCGCCACCGGCGCCCCGCTGTCCTTCGTGATGACCACCGGCGACAACACCGACAACAACTCCAAGCTGGAGCTCGGGTGGTTCCTGACCGCGATGAGCGGCGGCCGGATCACCCCCAACTCCGGTGACCCGCGCCGCTACGAAGGCGTCCAGGACAGCGGGCTGAAGCTGTACTGGCAGCCGGACAGCGCCCTGCGCGACGCCGACAAGCAGCTGGGCTTCCCGCGGCTGCAGGGGTTCCTGGACGCGGCCATCCGCACGGTCCACAGCCCGGGGCTGCGGCTGCCCTGGTACTCCACGGTCGGCAATCACGACTCGCTGCCCGGCGGGTGCTACGCGCCCGGTGACCCGTTCTTCGCCGAGATAGCCACCGGCGGCCGCAAGTTGGAGAAGCTGCCCGCCGCCGAGGCCGCGAAGGTCTGGAAGGCGGTCAAGGAGGGCCTCGACCCCAAGGGCGAGGACTTCAAGCGGCTGCTGAAGACCCACGCCCGGCAGGCCAGGAGCGTCACCCCCGACGCGCGCCGCGCGCCCTTCACCCGCGCCGAGTACCTGCGCGCCCACCTCGACCCGGCGCACACCGGCCCGGGCCCGCACGGCCACGGCTACACCGCGGCGCACCTGGACACGGGCCGCCTCTACTACACCTTCCGCGTCTCCGACGACGTCCTCGGCATCAGCCTGGACACCACCGACCCCGGCGGCCACTACACCGGCTCGGTCGGCGAGGCCCAACTGCGCTGGCTGGAGCGGACGCTGAAGCAGAACGAGCGGGGCGAGAAGGCGCATGTGCTGGTCTTCAGCCACCACACCAGCAAGACCATGAACAACACCCGGCCCGACCCGGCCCGGCCGCACGAGAAGCGGTACGGCGGCGCGGAGCTGGTCGAGCTGCTGGCCGCCCACCCCTCGGTCGTCGGCTGGATCAACGGCCACAGCCACAAGAACGACATCACCGCGCACGGCACCTTCTGGGAGGTCTCCACCGCCTCGCACATCGACTTCCCGCAGCTGGCCCGGGTCGTCGAGCTGGTGGACAACCACGACGGGACGCTGTCGCTGATCACCACGCTGGTGGAGTCGGCCGCCCCGCACCGCACGGACTTCACCGACCTCTCGCAGACCGGGCTGGCCGCCCTCTACCGCGAGCTGTCCTTCAACGCGCCCGCGGCCCGTACGGACCTGTCGGGCACGGCCCGGGACCGCAACGTCGAGCTGCTGCTCAAGCGGCGCTGACGGGAACGGAGCCGGGGCAGGGACGGAGCCGGGCCCTCAGCGCGGCAGCGCGACCACATACGCGCTCGGCTCCCGTTCCGGCGCCGCCATCAGGGCGGTACGGACCACCGCGGCCTGCTCCGCGGGGGCCTCGCGCAGGGTGCGCGGCAGGCAGCGGACGACGGTGATGCCCAGCCGCTCCAGATGCTCGCGCTTGTGGTCGAAGGCCGCGTGCAGCGGGTCCTCCTCGGGGCGCGGCGCACGGGTGTCGATCTCCAGGGCCACCGCGTGCTCCGGCCAGTAGGCGTCCACGCCGCCCAGGTGCGGCCCGCCCGGCAGCCGCAGATCGACGTTCCACAGCGGCTCGGACAGGCCGTGCTCGCGCACCATGGCGTACAGCCGCTGCTCGGCCAGCGCCCGGCCCTCGGCGAGCAGGGCGTCGACCGCGTCCACCACGTGCGGCCGGGTCAGCAGCCGCGCCCGGCTCAGCTCCCGCACCACCGCGCTCGCCTCGCTGTGGCCGCCGCGCACCGCCTCGGTCAGCAGCCGGCGCACCGCCGCGGCGTCGTGGAGCCCGGCGACCGCGTCGGCCAGCGCGCGGGGCACCGGCGCGGTCGGCACGCCGGTGACCTGCTGCGGTACCGGCAGGTCCGCGGCCCGCACGACCTGCGCGAAACCGGTCGAGCGCAGCCGCCGGGTGCGGGCGACCAGCACCTCGATGCGGTCCAGTACGAGCAGCGGGGGAGCCTCGGAGAAGCCGTGCAGGGCCAGCGCCGCCAGACCGGTGATCATCGCCGCGGGGGCGTCGTCGGACCCGCCGGGCTGGCGGGGCACCGACGGCCCCCGGTGGCTGGCGTACAGCAGCACCGCCTGCAGCCGCTCCTCGCTGGTGGGCGGCCCCGGGTGGAGCAGGTAGACGCCCGGCAGGACCTGCTGCCAGCAGCCGCCGGGGCGGCAGCGCTCGGTCAGCTCCGCCGCCGGGACGCCGTGCTCACGCAGCTGGCGGGTGGTCAGCACCCGGCTGCGGAGCCCGGAGAGGTGCTGGAGGGGGAGGGGGGAGAGCGGGGTGTCGTGGTTCATGACCGCTCGATTCCCGCCCCCGCTCCGCCCCCTAACCGCTGTTACACGCCCGTACCTCAAACCGGACAATCCTGGGCTAAAGTACGGGCGTTCGACTGCCGAAAAGGGCTGGTGGCAGCCGGGGTTACGGCCTGGGCCCGGCCGCCTCGTCACAAGCCTGTGCCCGCAGTGCGCGGGCGAGGTCGTCCCGCTCCTCCAGCACCAGCCGGCGCAGCGCGGGCGCCGCCTGGGCGTGCGCGGCCAGCCAGTCGTCCGCGGCCTCCAGGGTGGCGCGCTCCACCAGCCAGGCCGGGAACAGTCCGCGCACCACGTCCATCGCGATCTCGATGGACCGCTCCCGCCACACCCGCTCGATCGCCGCGAAGTAGCGCGGGGCGTACGACGTCAGCAACTCCCGCTGCCCGGGCTGCGCGAAACCGGCGATGGTCGCCTCCACCAGGGCGTTGGACAGCGCGTCGGACTCCACCACGTCCGCCCACGCCTGCGCCTTGACCTCCGCCGACGGGCGGGCCGCCAGGCAGCGCACCTGGTGGCGCTTGCCGGAGGCGGTGTCGTCCCGGGCCAGCTCCGCGGCGATCACGTCCTCGTCCGCGACGCCGTGCGCGGCCAGCGGCTCCAGGAACGACCAGCGCAGCTCCTGGTCCACCTCCAGGCCGTCGATCTTCGCCGTGCCGTCCAGCAGGCCCCCCAGCAGCTGGAGGTCGGCGGGGGTGGTGGCGACCGCGGCGAAGTGCCGGGCCCAGGTCAGCTGGTGGTCGCTGCCCGGATCGGCCAGCCGCAGCTCGTGCAGCGCGCCCTCGGCCAGTTCGCGGGCGGCCGCCTCGCGGCGGTCCGGCGCGCAGTAGTGCTCCAGCGCCGTCTGGGCCTGCCCGTGCAGCGTCTGCAGTACGCCGATGTCGGTCTCCTGGCCGGCGAACCGCCGCACCAGGCCGAGGTAGTCGCGGGTCGGCATCAGGCCGTCGCGGGTCAGGCCCCACAGCGCCGCCCAGCACAGCGCCCGCGCCATCGGGTCGGGCAGATCGCCGAGCCGGGCCCGCAGCGTGGCCAGCGATCCCTCGTCGAACCGCACCTTGCAGTACGTCAGGTCCTCGTCGTTGACCAGGATCAGCTCGGGCCGCTCGGAGCCGGCCAGCTCCGGCACGGCTGTCCGCGGCCCGGTGACGTCGACCTCGGCGCGGGCGTAGCGCACCAGCGCCGAGTCCGCGTCCAGGCGCCGGTAGAGGCCCACCGCGACCCGGTGCGGCCGCAGCTCCGGGTGCTCCGGCGCCGCCTCCTGCAGGATGCTCAGCTCGGTGATCCGATCGTGTGCGTCATAAGTGACCTGGGGGGTCAGCGCGTTGACGCCCGCGGTCTCCAGCCAGGACCGCGACCAGGCCGCCATGTCCCGGCCCGACGTCTCCTCCAGCACCGCCAGCAGGTCCGCCAGCCGGGTGTTGCCGTACGCGTGGCGCTTGAAGTAGCGCCGGGCGCCCTCCAGGAACGCGTCCTGGCCCACGTACGCCACCAGCTGCTTGAGCACCGCGGCGCCCTTGGCGTAGGTGATGCCGTCGAAGTTGAGCTTGGCGTCCTCCAGGTCGCGGATGTCGGCGGTGACCGGGTGGGTGGAGGGCAGCTGGTCGGCGCGGTAGGCCCAGGACTTGCGGCGGTTGGCGAAGGTGATCCAGCCGTTGGCGAAGCGGGTCGCCTCCACCTGCGCGAAGGCGCCCATGAAGTCCGCGTAGGACTCCTTGAGCCACAGGTCGTCCCACCACTGCATGGTCACCAGGTCGCCGAACCACATGTGCGCCATCTCGTGCAGGATGACGTTGGCCCGGCGCTCGTAGGACGCCTCGGTCACCTTCCCGCGGAAGACGAACTCCTCGCGGAAGGTGACACAGCCCGGGTTCTCCATCGCGCCGAGGTTGTACTCCGGCACGAACGCGGTGTCGTACTTCCCGAAGGGGTAGGGGAAGTCGAAGTGCTCGTGGAAGAAGTCCAGGCCCTGCTTGGTGACGGTGAAGACGTCGTCCGCGTCGAAGTGCTTGGCCAGCCCCTTGCGGCACAGCGCGCCCAGCGGGACCACCAGCTCGGTGCCGTCCTCGAAGGTGCGGCGGTAGGTGTCGGTGACGTAGTGGTACGGGCCGGCGACGACCGCCGTGATGTACGTGGAGATCGGCTGCGTCCGCGCGAACCGGTGCGTGCCGGCCTCGGCGTCGCCCTCCTGGGCGCCGTTGCTGAGCACCACCCACCCCTCGGGGGCGGTCACCTCGAAGGTGAACGGGGCCTTGAGGTCGGGCTGTTCGAAGTTGGCGAACACCCGGCGGGCGTCGGCCGGCTCGTACTGGGTGTAGAGGTAGACCTCGCCGTCCTCGGGGTCGACGAAGCGGTGCAGCCCCTCGCCGGTGCGGCTGTAGGCGCACTGCGCGTCGACGACGAGGGTGTTCTCGGCGGCCAGGCCGTCCAGCGCGATCCGGGTGCCGTCGAAGACCTTCGCGGGGTCCAGCTCCCGCCCGTTGAGGGTCACGGAGGTGACCGACGGCGCCAGCAGGTCCGCGAACGTCGAGGCGCCCGGCTCGGCGCAGCGGAAGCGGATGGCCGTACGGGACCGGAACGTGGCCGCGGCCTGCCCCTGCCCGACCGCTGAGCGGACATCGAGCGCCACGTCGTAGGCGTCGACGCTCAGCAGTCGACCCCGCTCACGTGCCTCGTCCCGGGACAGATTCTCACCTGGCACGACGTGACTCCCTCGTCCTCGTCTCGAATATCGAACACGGGGAATCATGGCACGCCCCCCGACGGTTGAACCTGCCACCGGACAGCACGACCGAGAACCGACCCAGCACGGCTTGCCTGAGGAGACGAGACCCTTGCCCGAAACCGCGAAGACCCCGGCAGACTTCTGGTTCGACCCCCTGTGCCCCTGGGCCTGGCTGACCTCCCGCTGGATGCTGGAGGTGGAGAAGGTCCGCCCGGTCGAGGTGCGCTGGCATGTGATGAGCCTGGCCGTTCTCAACGAGGACAAACTCGACACGCTGCCGGAGGAGTACCGCGAGAACATGCGCCCGGGCGGCAAGGCCTGGGGCCCGGTCCGGGTGGTGATCGCCGCCCAGCAGTTGCACGGCGACGAGGCCGTCGGCCGGCTCTACACCGCGCTCGGCACCCGCTTCCACAACGAGGGCCTCGGTGTGAACCCCGAGAGCATCGCCGCCGCCCTCGAAGACGCCGGCCTGCCCGCCGACCTGATCGAGTACGCCGACAAGGACACCTACGACGCGCAGCTGCGCGCCTCCCACAAGGAGGGCATCGACCTGGTCGGCCAGGAGGTCGGCACTCCGGTCATCGCGGTGCCCGGTTCCGACGGCGAGCAGATCGCCTTCTTCGGTCCGGTCGTCACCCCGGCCCCCAAGGGCGAGCAGGCCGCCAAGCTGTGGGACGGCACGCTGATGGTGGCGTCGATCCCCGGCTTCTACGAGATCAAGCGGACGCGGACCCAGCCGCCGGTCTTCGGCTGAAGCGACCGGCCCGCGCGCCGTGGGCGCATGGGCGAGGCCCCACGAGTCATGTCCTCGTGGGGCCTCGCCGTTACTCCGCCCGCCCGGCGAAAGGTGAGAAGACGATCACGAGGCGGGACGCATCCTCGGCGCGCTACGGCGCCAGCAGCAGGTTGTGGGCGCGCTCCTTGGCGGCCGTGTAGCGCTTGGCGACGTCCTGCCAGTTGACGACCTGCCACATGGCCTCGATGAAGTCCACCTTCTGGTTCTTGTACTGCAGGTAGAACGCGTGCTCCCAGGCGTCGAAGACCAGGATCGGAACCGAGCCCTGACCGACGTTGCCCTGGTGGTCGTAGATCTGCTCGACGATCAGCCGGCCGGTCACCGGCTCGTAGGCCAGCACGCCCCAGCCGGAGCCCTGGGTGGTGGCCGAGGCCTTGGTCAGCTGGGCCTTGAACTTCGCGAACGAGCCGAAGGACTCGGCGATCGCGTCGGCCAGCTCGCCCACGCCGTCCTTCTCCAGCGGCTCACCGCCGCCGTCGCCGGTCATGTTGTGCCAGTAGATGCTGTGCAGGATGTGGCCGGAGAGGTGGAACGCGAGGTTCTTCTCCAGGCCGTTGATGCTGCCCCACTGGTCCTTGTCGCGCGCCTCGGCGAGCTGCTCCAGGGTGTCGTTGGCGCCCTTCACATAGGCCGCGTGGTGCTTGTCGTGGTGCAGCTCGATGATCTCGGGGCTGATGACCGGTGCCAGCGCCGAGTAGTCGTAGGGGAGTTCCGGAAGTGTGTAGGTCGCCATGCCGATCCCGCCTCCAAGCTGCGTACATGCAGTAGTAGCAGTGCAGTAGTTGCAAACGATGTGCAAGAGCACGCTACCAGCAGGAGTGATCATCGGGCGGCTGCGGGGAGTGTCCTGGTCCCAAAGAAGGAGGCGGGGCTCGTCGTGTTCGTCGCCGCGCTGTTCCTCCTGCGTGAACTCGCCCCCGCCCTGCGGGACCAGATCATGGTGAGCCTGCGGGACCGGGCGCTCGTCGAGGCC